>JBJTXE010000374.1:0-12670 GCA_046082075.1 Bacteroidota bacterium | reverse complement strand
GACGGTTGTCAATACGCGTTTGAGAATCACGCATTGCTTCCACAACCTGCAACCTTTTCAACGCTTCATTTTTACGTTGAACAGAGGTTTCTGTATCCGCCGCAAGGCGTAAATCACTGGATAGTTTATCCAGGTCTAAATCTTTCAACAAATCGTGTAAGGCTTCAGCCCCCATTTTCGCAACAAATTTGTTTGGATCACTGTCGTCCAAATAATGATTGTCTTTGAGCGCAGGATTATCGATTAAATCCAAATAATCCTCCTCGGACAAGAAATCATATTTTTTCAAGTTGACGCCATCGATCGTATTGACCAATCCTTCTTGGATGACAACGTATCGTTCGTAATAAATGATTTGATCCAACTTTTTGGTAGGAATACCTAGAAGATATCCAATTTTATTAGGAAGCGAACGGAAATACCAGATATGAGCAACAGGAACGACCAATGCGATATGCCCCATGCGCTCTCTACGAACCTTTTTCTCCGTCACTTCTACACCGCAGCGGTCACAAATGATCCCTTTATATCGAATGCGTTTGTATTTACCACAGTGGCATTCATAATCTTTCACAGGACCAAAAATTCGCTCGCAGAATAGTCCATCTCTTTCCGGTTTGTAGGTGCGGTAATTGATGGTTTCTGGCTTCAGAACTTCTCCACTGGATTGTTCCAAAATCACTTCTGGGGATGCTAACGAAATGGTTATTTTACTAAAGCTATTTTGTTTTCTTGGGGCTTCTTTTTTAAACGCCATTGTAGTATACTTTTCTTAAATTAATTAATCCATGGAAACATTCAAACACAATCCTTTGAGCTCGTGTAGTAATACGTTGAAGGATTCAGGAATACCTGGTTCAGGTATATTATCTCCTTTAACAATCGCTTCGTATGCTTTGGCTCGTCCCATAACGTCATCTGATTTGACGGTAAGGAGTTCTTGCAGGATATTCGCAGCACCGAAAGCTTCGATGGCCCAAACTTCCATTTCTCCAAAACGCTGACCTCCAAACTGTGCCTTTCCACCGAGCGGTTGTTGCGTAATGAGCGAGTATGGTCCGATTGAACGTGCGTGCATTTTGTCGTCAACCATATGGGATAACTTCAACATGTAAATGATCCCGACCGTTGCAGGTTGATCAAACCTTTCTCCTGTACCACCGTCTTGCAAGTATACCTTTCCAGATTTCGGCACGCCAGCTTTTTCACAGTATGCGTCTATTTCGTCTGGGTGCGCTCCGTCGAAAATCGGTGTAGCAAACTTAACACCTAATTTTTCTCCGGCCCAACCAAGAACGGTTTCATAGATTTGTCCAAGGTTCATCCTAGAAGGTACTCCGAGCGGGTTTAGCACGATGTCAACGGGAGTTCCATCGGCAAGGAAAGGCATATCCTCTTGACGAACAATGTTGGCAACGATACCTTTGTTTCCATGTCGTCCCGCCATTTTATCCCCAACACGCAACTTACGTTTTTTGGCAACATAAACTTTAGCAAGTTTCAAGATACCGGCAGGTAACTCATCCCCAACGGAAACATGAAACTTTTTACGCTTGTAATTTCCAAGAAGGTCATTGGCTTTAATGCTGAAATTATGCAACACCCTGCTAACCATTTGATTCACTTTCTCATCTGCCGTCCAATTTAATGGATTTACAATGGTGAAATCAAGGGCAAGGATGGCTTTAGCAGTAAACTTGGTGCCTTTTTTAACCAGTTCTTCGCGAAAGTTATTGAAAACACCCGCTGACTTATTTTCGCCAAGAATCACCATCAGTTTATCAACCAACTTTTCTTTCAACTCACTGTAATCTTTGTGATAATCGGCATCGAGGGTATCAAGGATGGGTTTATCTTGCGATTTAGATTTCCGGTCTTTGGTAGCTCGGGAAAACAATCTTTTATCAATAACGGTACCTCTAAGCGACGGGCCTGCTTTCAACGAAGCATCTTTAACGTCACCCGCTTTATCACCAAAAATAGCGCGCAATAATCGTTCCTCCGGAGATGGATCCGTTTCGCCTTTCGGCGTGATTTTTCCGATTAATATATCACCTTCCTTGATTTCTGCACCAATTCGAATTAGTCCATTTTCATCTAAGTCTTTTGTCGCTTCTTCACTAACGTTTGGAATATCTGCCGTTAGCTCTTCCATTCCACGCTTGGTGTCGCGCACCTCTAGGGAATATTCATCGACGTGAATGGACGTAAATACATCATCACGGACGATTTTCTCTGAAATTACAATGGCATCTTCAAAGTTGTAACCTTTCCATGGCATGAATGCCACCTTTAAGTTTTGTCCGAGTGCAAGCTCACCGTTTTGCGTAGCATAGCCTTCGCATAGCACTTGTCCCTTCGTTACGCGGTCCCCTTTGGCAACAATAGGCTTCAGGTTGATACAGGTGCTTTGGTTGGTTTTTGTAAACTTGGTTAATCGATACGATTTGACTTCGCTTTCAAAAGACACCAATTTATCGTCGTCGTTCCAATCGTAACGTATAACGATCTCGTTTGCATCAACATACTCTACGACACCTTCGCCTTCTGCGTTGACGAGTACGCGTGAATCTCTTGCCACCAATTCTTCGATCCCCGTACCTACAATCGGCGACTGTGGTTTCAATAAGGGCACAGCTTGACGTTGCATGTTCGATCCCATTAGGGCACGGTTAGCATCATCGTGCTCTAGGAATGGAATAGAAGATGCTGCAATAGAAGCAATTTGATTGGCTCCAACGTCCATCAATTGAAGTTCTTTTGGGCTTACCAATGGGAAATCACCTTCGCAGCGTGCCTTGACAACCTCCGTTAAGAAATTTCCTTTTGCATCCATTTTCGCATTGGCTTGCGCAATGGTTTTTCCATCCTCCTCTTCTGCTGCTAAATAGATAGGCGCACCTGAGAAATCAACTTTACCGTTGTCAATTTTACGATAAGGTGTTTCAATGAAACCTAATTTGTTCACCTTGGCGTAAACACAAAGGGAAGAGATAAGACCGATGTTCGGGCCTTCCGGAGTTTCAATCGTACACAAACGACCATAGTGCGTGTAGTGAACGTCACGAACCTCAAATCCTGCTCTTTCACGGGATAAACCACCTGGTCCTAGTGCTGACAACCTTCTTTTATGAGTAACCTCAGCCAAAGGATTCGTTTGATCCATGAACTGAGAAAGTTGGTTGGTTCCAAAGAAAGAATTAATTACCGAACTAAGGGTTTTAGCATTGATCAAATCGATGGGAGTAAATACTTCGTTGTCGCGAACATTCATACGTTCCCGTATCGTTCGAGCCATTCTTGCCAAACCAACACCAAACTGCGCGTATAGCTGTTCTCCTACCGTTCTTACCCTACGGTTCGAAAGGTGGTCGATATCATCGATATCTGCTTTGGAATTGATAAGTTCAATTAAATACTTAACAATTTGGATGATATCTTCTTTAGTTAATACCCGAGAGTCTTCATCGGGATTAATCTTCAATTTCTTGTTAATCCGATAACGACCCACTTCACCAAGATCGTAGCGTGTATCGGAGAAAAATAATTTTTCAAACACTCCTTTGGCTGTTTCAAAATCCGGAGCGTCCGCATTTCGAAGCTGACGATAAATGTATTCAATAGCTTCTTTTTCAGAATTCGTAGAATCCTTTTGAAGGGTGTTATAGATGATTGTATAATCGGTGGAATTAGCATTTTCGCGATGTAAAATCAACGATTTCGCCCCACAATCTAAAATTGCGTCGACGTGTTCTTCACCAATCAGCAATTCGCGTTCGAGGATCACCTCATTGCGTTCCATGGAAACCACTTCTCCCGTGTCTTCGTCCACGAAATCTTCAATCCACGTTTTAAGAAGGCGAGCGGCTAACCGACGTCCCACTAATTTTTTGATGGTAGATTTAGCAATTTTAACCTCATCGGCCAAACCAAAAATCTCTAAAATGTCCTTATCGGTCTCATAGCCCATTGCACGGAAAAGTGTGGTGAGGGGTAATTTTTTCTTACGGTCAATGTACGCGTACATGACACTGTTGATATCGGTAGCGAATTCCATCCAAGAACCCTTGAAAGGAATGATTCTCGCGGAGTAAAGTTTCGTTCCGTTCGCGTGACGGGAATGTCCGAAAAATACTCCAGGGGAGCGGTGCAATTGGGAAACAATAACCCTTTCAGCGCCGTTTACCACGAAGGAACCTTTGGGCGTCATGTAGGGAATGGTACCTAGATAAACGTCCTGTACAATGGTTTCAAAATCCTCGTGGTCCGGGTCTGTACAATACAATTTCAATTTTGCTTTTAACGGCAAACTGTAGGTTAAACCGCGATCGATGCACTCTTCAATGGAATAGCGCGGAGGATCTATGAAATAATCTAAAAACTCAAGTACAAACTGATTTCTTGTATCCGTGATGGGAAAGTTTTCGGAAAACACTTTAAAAAGACCTTCACTTTCTCGGTTTTCAGGAGTAGTTTCTAGTTGAAAAAACTCTTGAAATGATTTCAATTGAACCTCCAAAAAATCCGGATAATCGAACTTATTGGTACTGGAGGCGAAATTAATTCTTTTAGAATTGCTTTGAGTTGCCAAGGGATAAGATATTAAATTATGATAAAGAAAAACCTACTAAAACAGGACAAGGCACCCGAAAAATCGGTTGCCTTTCCTGTTTAAAAACGAAAAAATTACTTGATTTCAACTTCAGCTCCAGCCTCTTCAAGAGCCTTTTTCAAACCTTCTGCCTCATCTTTCGATACGGCTTCTTTTAGGTTTGATGGTGCTGCATCAACTAGATCTTTTGCTTCTTTAAGTCCAAGACCTGTTAACTCTTTAACAAGTTTAACCACTGCCAATTTATTTGGACCAGCAGCTTTCAAAGACACATTGAATTCGGTTTGCTCTTCTGCTTGAGCTTCACCTCCACCGGCAGCAGGACCACCTGCAACCATTACTGGAGCTGCTGCAGCAGGCTCGATTCCGTATTCTTCTTTTAAAATTGCGGCTAATTCGTTTACTTCTTTAACAGTAAGATTAACCAAGGTTTCTGCGATTTGCTTTAATTCAGCCATTGTATTTGATTTTATAAAACGTTAATAATTATCTCTCTTCGAGGGTTTTTAAAATACCCGCTATTTTTGCACCAGCACCTGTAAGACCTGAAACCACATTTTTGGCAGGACTTTGTAATAAGCCAATGATTTCGCCAATCAATTCATCTTTAGATTTCATAAATTCGAGCGTTATCAATTGATTATCTCCAATAAATATCGCCTCTTCAACGTAAGCTCCTTTCAAAATTGGCTTCGCATTCTTTTTTCTGAATTCCTGAATCAATCTTGCCGGGGCGTTGGCCTCTTGGCTAATCATTATGGAGGTGGAACCCTTAAGTAACCCAACCAATTCACCGTAATTTCTACCTTCAACCCGTTCCATGGCTTTTTTCAATAAGGCGTTTTTAACAACCTTAAGGGATATTTGCGTTTGGAAACATCGTCGACGCAGTGCATTCACCGATTCAACGGTAAGTTCAGCGGTATCGGTTAAATAAAGGACATTTGCTGTTGATAATTCAGCGGCCAAATCATCAATGTATTGTGCTTTTTCTTCTCTGTTCATTCGTTCGATTTTAAGCAGTTACTGATTTGGTATCTATTTGAATTCCGGCACTCATGGTAGAGCTTATTGCAATGCTCTTGATGTAGGTTCCTTTTGCAGCGGAAGGCTTCAAACGAACTAACGTTTGAATTAATTCGTGAGCATTCTCTCGAAGCTTAGCTCCGTCGAAACTAACTTTACCTACAGCAGAATGTACGATACCGTATTTATCTACTTTAAAGTCAATTTTTCCAGCTTTTACTTCTTGAACTGCTTTACCTACATCTTGAGTTACCGTGCCTGTTTTTGGATTCGGCATTAATCCTCTTGGTCCTAAAATTCGACCCAGAGCCCCCACCTTACCCATAACCGAAGGCATGGTAATAATGACATCAACATCGGTCCAGCCGTCTTTGATTTTGGCAATATAATCGTCCAACCCCACAAAGTCAGCACCTGCAGCTTTGGCTTCGTCTTCCTTATCAGGAGTACAAAGCACTAAAACACGCATGTCTTTTCCAGTACCGTGAGGAAGGGCAACCGTGCCGCGAACCATTTGATTTGCTTTACGTGGATCTACTCCAAGACGTACGGCAATATCAACTGAGGCATCGAACTTGGTTGTTGAAATTACTTTAACTAAGTCACAGGCTTCCGCCAATGGGTAGGCTTTTGCTAAATCTACTTTAGACAAAACCTCTTTTCTTTTTTTAGAAATTCTTTTCATGTCTTTCGATTTATTTAGTTTTTGGAGCATTGCCCCCTTTAACATTGACCCCCATACTGCGTGCAGTCCCTGCTACCATCGACATAGCGGCATCCACCGTAAAGCAATTTAAATCTGTAAGTTTATCTTCAGCAATAACTCGAATTTGATCCCATGATATGGTGCCAACTTTCGATTTATTAGGTTCTGAAGACCCTTTTTTGATTTTGGTTTGTTCAATAATCTGTACCGCAGCTGGAGCCGTTTTTAGGATAAAATCAAACGACTTGTCTGCATAAACAGTAATTACTACGGGAACAACCTTTCCTGCTTTATCTTGGGTTCGTGCATTAAATTGTTTGCAGAACTCCATGATGTTAACCCCTTTTGCTCCAAGAGCGGGACCAATGGGCGGCGATGGATTCGCCGCGCCTCCTTTGACTTGCAATTTAATCAAAGCTGCTACTTCTTTAGCCATCTATTCAAATTTATGTAGTCTAACATAAGTACTCACGGGAAGCTTTGTTCGTTTTCCTTACTCCTACGGTTAATACACTAATTAAACCTCTTTCTCAACTTGCATGTAGCTTAGCTCCAGCAAATTTTTTCTTCCAAATATTTTCACCATCACCTTCAACTTCTTCTTCTCCTCATTGATCTCGTCAATCACCCCGCTGAAATTGTTGAATGGACCATCAATCACTTTGACTGATTCACCCACCACAAAAGGAATGCGCAACTCCTCTTCGTTTTCTGTCAATTCATCAACCTTACCTAAAATTCTATTGACCTCTGTCAAACGCATCGGGACGGGTGCACCACCTTTTTCGGTACCCAAAAATCCGATAACGTTCGGAATATTCTTAATCACGTGGGGAACCTCACCAATAAGATTTGCTTCGATCAACACATAACCAGGAAGGTAAGCCTTTTCCTTGTTGATTTTTTTTCCGTTTCGAATCTGAAATACTTTTTCGGTTGGGATTAAAATCTGTGCTACAAAGTCATTCAAACGTTGACGGGTAATTTCAAGCTCCAGCAATTCCTTTACTTTCTTTTCTTTTCCGCTGATTGCACGGACCACATACCATTTTTTCGTAACGTCTGACATCTGCTTTCGACTTAATATATAAAACCTAGCAATCCTCTCCACGTGTCGCCGGGTTTACCGGAGATCCCAAAAGTATAATCCATCAGGAAGATAACCAGGGAGAATAGCACGATAGAAACCAATACAATGATCGTATTGTTCTGTAATTCCTTCCAAGTTGGCCAAGTAACATGGTTGACCATTTCTGAATAAGTATCTATGATGTAGGTTCTAACGGATTGAAACACGGTATTTCTTTTTTATTTTGCACGGGCGGTAGGATTCGAACCCACGACCAATGGTTTTGGAGACCACTACTCTACCAGCTGAGCTACGCCCGTTTAAATAGAGGAGATGCATGCACACCTCCTCTTTTAAACTTATTCAATAACTCTAATTATTAAGCTATAATTTCAGTTACTTGACCCGCACCAACGGTTCTTCCTCCTTCGCGGATTGCGAAACGAAGACCTTTATCCATGGCTACTGGAACAATTAACTTCACATTAATACTTACGTTGTCACCAGGCATAACCATTTCGCGACCATCTGTTAAGCTGATCTCACCGGTTACATCGGTTGTTCTAAAGTAGAACTGTGGACGGTATTTGTTTTGGAATGGTGTGTGACGACCACCTTCTTCTTTTTTCAATACATAAATTTCAGCTTTGAAATCTTGGTATGGCTTAGTTGAACCCGGCTTGCATATAACCATTCCACGACGGATTTGAGTTTTCTCAATACCTCGAAGCAACAAACCAACGTTATCTCCCGCTTCACCTCGGTCAAGGATTTTACGGAACATCTCAACACCTGTAACGGTAGAGCTCAATTTAGTATCACCCATTCCAAGAATATCTACTGCCTCACCTGAGTTAATTACTCCAGTTTCGATACGACCTGTAGCAACTGTACCACGACCAGTGATGGTAAATACGTCCTCAATTGGCATTAGGAACGGCTTATCTTTGTCACGCGGAGGAAGTTCAATATAGGTATCAACTGCATCCATCAACTTTTCAACCGTAGCAACCCACTGAGCTTCTCCGTTCAACGCTCCAAGAGCAGAACCTTGAATAACTGGAGCGTTGTCACCGTCGTACTTGTAGAACGACAACAATTCACGCACTTCCATTTCAACAAGCTCTAATAATTCTGGATCGTCTACCATGTCAACCTTGTTCATGAAAACCACCAAGCGAGGAACACCAACTTGACGACCAAGGAGGATGTGTTCACGTGTTTGAGGCATTGGGCCATCCGTAGCAGCAACTACCAAGATCGCTCCGTCCATCTGTGCAGCACCTGTTACCATGTTCTTGACGTAGTCGGCGTGACCTGGACAATCAACGTGCGCGTAGTGGCGAACTGCTGTTTCGTATTCAATGTGCGAAGTATTGATGGTAATACCTCTTTCTTTCTCTTCTGGAGCGTTGTCAATAGAAGAGAAGTCTCTCGCTTGCGCAAGACCTTTTGATGCTAACACGCTGGAAATCGCAGCGGTAAGCGTAGTTTTACCGTGGTCAACGTGCCCAATGGTACCAATGTTGACGTGCGGTTTCGAACGATCGAAATTTTCCTTAGCCATTTTACTTATTTATTACTTAGTTAATACTCTTACAAAAATCCAAAAAAACATAAAAACATACCTGATTCCCAGGCTTAGAGCCAATGACGAGATTTGAACTCGTGACCTCTTCCTTACCAAGGAAGCGCTCTACCCCTGAGCTACACCGGCACAGTTGAGCGGGAGACGAGGTTCGAACTCGCGACATTCAGCTTGGAAGGCTGACGCTCTACCAACTGAGCTACTCCCGCTTAATAACATATAACACCTTTGTGGGGAGAGCAGGATTCGAACCTGCGAAGGTATGAACCAACAGATTTACAGTCTGTCCTCGTTGGCCGCTTGAGTATCTCCCCAACAATACGAGCCGATGGAGGGATTCGAACCCCCGACCAGCTGATTACAAATCAGCTGCTCTGGCCAACTGAGCTACATCGGCGAATGTTGGTAACAATAAAAAAAGAACAACCCGAGATTTTCGGACTGCAAAGGTATAAGCTTTTTTCGATTCCAAAAAATATTTATGCGTTTTTTTCATCATTCCTTCAAGACCTAAGGTGGTTTATTTAATTTTGCTCCCTACCCATGAAAAGCATCCTTTTTTGTGTAAGTTCAGATGTGGTCACCGATCAAAGGGTTCTTCGTCACTGTACCACCTTGATTCACAATGGGTATGAGGTACAAGTTATTGCTCGAAAAACGCATAAAAGCCTTGCATTACCTGATCTGCCTTTTAAGGTCACGCGTTTTAGAATGCTTTTTGAATCGGGACCTCTATTCTATGCATGTTTTAACCTTCGGTTGTTTTTTTTCATGATGTTCCAGCCGGCTTCGATCATTTGGTCGAACGATTTAGATACCCTAGTACCTTGTTACTTAATCAAAAGAATCAAAGGAAAAAAATTGGTATTTGATGCTCACGAATTGTTTACTGAAGTGCCCGAGTTGGAAAACCAACCATTCAAAAAGTCTTTATGGGAGTGGGTAGAACGGCGCTTTGTTGCAAAATCAGACTTGCTGATAACCGTGAATGATTCCTTATCGGCGGTATTTAAATCTCGATACGAATTGACGTTTAACGTAATCCGAAACGTACCTAAATCCTTACCTTTCACCCCTTCATTAAGCAAAGAATCCCTTGGAATTCAGCAGGGCTCTTTGGTTTGTATTCTTCAGGGATCGGGATTAAACACTGGAAGAGGATTAATCGAAACCGTAGAAGCATTTAAGACTTTAGAAAAGGTTGTGTTATTCGTCATAGGCTCTGGCAATGCCCTTGACGCAGCAATAAATTATTGTAATCTTCACGGCTTAGAGGGCCGCATTCGTTTCATTCCTCGCCTTCCCTATCATGAAATGATGTCCTATACGCAACTCGCCGATGTCGGACTTGCCTACGACACCCATCCCTGCATGAATTTTCAGTTAGCATTACCCAACAAAATATTCGATTATTTCCAGGCCGGAATTGCGGTATTATGTGGCCCTCAACCTGAAATCAAACAGCTTGTGGAAAAGTACTATTGCGGAAGAATAATGGAACAAGTAACACCAGAACAAATCAGCCAGAACCTCCAATACTTCCAAAAAAACCCAAAGGAACTCGAATTGTTTAAAAAGAACAGCCTAATGGCGTCTCACTCGGAAAACTGGGAACTTGAAGAACAAAAGTTGATACGCCTATTGATGGAATTATAACGCTTGCCTATTGAGTAGTTGCCGCAAACGTAAGAGTTTATAAACATCGTACTTTACTACGAGCATGAACTTGTTGGGTTTGACAAGTTGCCTTCGCAATTCATTGGTCATCATTTTATCCAGGACATCCAACAAAAAAAGTAAGCGCCACTTCCTGAAAGTTTCATACACTTTGAGAAGTCGAACCTGTTGTTGGAACCTTACCTTTGAAGAAGCTTTTTGCGAGGCCATAACTAGGTTTTCGATGGCCGAATCCGTTTTATTCATAAATGATTCATTGGTGTCCTTTAGTTGATTCATCACGGGTATATCTACTTGGCGAACCTTTATTCCGAGTTGGGTTAATTCAAAACCGAATAAAGTGTCTTCATGACCATACCCCACCATGCTTTCGTCGAACTGAAGTTTCTCAAAAACCGATTTGTGAATGACCGTATTATTCGTTTTAAAGGACGTTGCGCGTTTCTTTCGAATTTCGATTGGCTGGCTCTCTCGAATAGAGCTCACTTTCCAACGCAGGTACCTTGATTCATCATCGGGCCTTGAAGGATATTGACTCCCACCATAGTAGACCTCAGTGGGTTCATGTTCAATGACATTTAACCAGGCTTCAATAAAATTGAACTGAATAACTTCAGATCCCGCATCAAGCATTAATAGGTACGGACCTTTGGCTTCGAACATTAAACGGTTCCTAGCCGCACTTCTTCCCAAAGGCATTGAGTGGGTGAAAAATCGTATATAATCGAGCATTGCAGTTTTTTCAATAATGGGCACCGTTGACCCATCGTTGACCACAATTATTTCTACCTGCCCTGAAAAAACCTTAGCCTGGCGGCTCAGCTCCATAAGTAACTGCGTAATATTCGTGTTGTGAACAGGAATACAAACGCTCAACATTATGCCATGGTGTTGGGAGTTCCAAAGTTCATTGGAGGCATACCAGGGTGAGGCTCTTCAATCGCACCAAAATTCTGCTCGTACTTACTTAAATTATCCGCCAGTGCATTGAGAAAACGTTTAGCATTTTGGGGGGTCATCAAGATACGAGATCGCACTTTTCCTTTGGGCATTCCTGGCATAATTTGGATGAAATCGCACACGACTTCTGCAGGTGAATGGGTAATAACGGCTAAATTGGAATATACTCCAAGCGCAATATCCTCGCTCAGCTCAATGTTCATTTGGTTTTCTTGTTCTTCCATGGTCTTATTTTATGGCGGTTAAGTTATCGATAAATTCAATGCCCAATGATTTTAGTTCCTCGAGCACTGGAATGTACAATTTTCGGTCGATTGGTAGATGAACCCCAGGATTACGGTAACCTGTCAACATGCGTTTGGCAATGATGGCTTTGGGAAGCCCCACCGTATTTGCCATTGCCGTGTAGTTGCGGTCTTCTCCAACGGAAACCATGGACGAAAGTAAGCGGTACTTTTGGCCATCCAATTGGTATTCAAATTCATGCAGCATCACCAGCATATCTTTATCCTGATCATACAAAGTCCAAGCCTTCTCCAAAAGCACTTGTAACAGTCGAGCCGGGCTTGCATCTTCGGAATGAATAGGAGTCTGATTTTCGAATAAGCCAATTTCCTCAAACATCGCAAAAAGATGCATCCTATCTTCTCGAAGGAATCGCTTAAGTTTCGTCTCTACCGAGTCGTTGGGATGGTAGGGTAAAAAAGCGTTCAAAAGCTGTCTTGGTGTTAAACTACGACTATTGTCCAAGACATATCCATCCTCGGTAAGGCCTAATTCAACCAGCACATCCCAAGCCTGGCAATAATTCGGTCTTCTTAAGGTTCCGCGGTACATGGTCTCAACGGAGGCAATGTTGTACAACTCCAAATATTTCAAAGAGTCTCGATTCGCGTAACCATCAAAAGCTCCGTATCCGTCAATTTCAAAACGTTCGGTTCTTTTGAATAACTGGTTGTAAGGAATGTACTTAAGTTCTTTGTTTTGACGAAAGGCTGCCACACCTCCTTGTCCAGCTAAAACCACATTTCT
>JBJTXE010000373.1:0-6059 GCA_046082075.1 Bacteroidota bacterium | reverse complement strand
TATCGACCGTTAAGATTCGTAATAAAGCAAATCAGATGGAAACGCAATACACCTTGGTTGCTGAAAGTGAGGCTAACCTAAAAGAAAAGAAAATTTCCGTGGATTCTCCCATTGGCAAAGGTCTTTTGGGAAAGAAGGTGGGTGATGTTGCAGAAATCAATACCCCAGGCGGAATAATGCATTTTGAGATATTGGAGATCACGAGGTAATGGCATCCATCTTTACACAAATAATCCATCGAGAGCTTCCCGCCTATATCGTGGCCGAAGATGATAGTAATATGGCGATTCTCGACATTAATCCACTCGTGGAAGGTCATGTACTTGTTTTTCCGAAAATCGAAGTAGACAAAATATATGATTTAGCTCCAGAGGATTATGCTTCATTGATGCAATTTTCTCAACAATTATCCCTAAAAATCCAAAAGGGTTACCCCGATAAACGCGTTGCTTCGGCCGTGGTAGGATTAGAGGTACCACACGCCCATGTACATCTTGTTCCTATCACGCATGTTGCTGAATTAAATTTCACCAAAGAACGCCCAAGTTTCACTCCTAATGATTTTCTTCGATGTTTAGAACGTTTAAAGCAGGTGTAATAGCCACGTTGTTTAGTTGCATGGGTATTGGCGTTGTCTCTGCCCAGCCGATGCGTATATTATTTGTAGGTAATAGCTATACCCACTATAATAAAATGCCAGAAATAATACAGAAAATGGCGGACCAACGTGGGGTAAAAGTTGAAATTCACATGAGCGCGGAATCGAATCACACGTTTAAGATGCATTCGAAAAGAGAAGGTCTGTACAAGAAAATTCGACAGCATAAATGGGATTATGTGGTTTTACAAGGTTTCAGTAGGGAACTAGCTTTCGGCAACGAATATATCGATACGGCGGTGGTTCCTTATGTAAATATCATTTTGGACAGCATTTATAAAAATAATGCGTGCACCAATGTTTGGTTATATGAAACTTGGGGATATTTAAACGGTTACTCCGATGGAAAGATGCAAATGACCTACCAAGAAATGAGTGATGCAATTCATATTGGGTATTTGTATCTTTCAAAAAAATACAACTTCCCAATAGTACCTGTTGGAAAAGTATGGGAAACAGTAAAAGAAAACTTCCCAAGCTATTCTTTATACGATAACGATGGGCAACACCCGGCAAAATTAGGGAGCTATTTAGTGGCTTATTGTTTTTATTACAGCTTATTACGTCAAACAGCTCCTACTGATTATTATAATGGTTTGAATCAAATTCAAGCGGAACAAATACAAAAATCGGCTGCTTCGTTTATTTCGAGTAATTACAATCGATATGGATTATGGTCCAATTTCATACAAGTTAACAAAGCGTCTAAAACCCTGGAGGTAGATGTCCTTGCCGTTTTTCCAGGAGCGTCTAAGGTGGTATGGGAGTTCGGGGATGGCTCAACCGAGACCAACTTTTCTGCTAGCCACAAATACAAAAAGAAAGGCACTTACACGGTCAAAGCTACCATTTACAAAGCTTGTGGAAAACATGAGATTAAACGATCAGTGACTTTTTAATCTTTAATACCGAAAACCCAGTTGGCTCGCGATTTTATAGGGTTCAATAAACGTTTAACCAAAGGACGATAACGGTCCAACAGATAAACGTAAAGCACAAATAATACAACAAAACTGAGGGCCGATGGCGCGATCCATTGCGCATTGATTTTATGGTCGAAATATTTTTGGATGCTGTAATGTATCCCTGGACCATACAAAATAAACATGTGCAGTATAAAAATGCTCAGGGTATTTTGTCCAAGTTTTAAAAACAAATTAGGTTGTAAGTTTTTCAACCAATAGGCTTCCAGTGCAATGAGCAACGATAATACCAATAAGACCATGCCTATTTTTAAGAAAATCCAATCCATCCGGTATAACTTATAAGGAGCAAAAAATTCGAAACCGTTCAAATAAATGAAAAAGGGTCTGGAAAGGAAAACAAAGAGCATTCCTATCAACAAACTGGGAGCAATGAACTTCCAGGAATGAATTTTATCCTTAATGCCCACTAGCATACTTCCCAAAAAAGCGCCAAATAAGGTAAAACCCAGGTACGGGGTTATGGGAAATACCGAAGTTGGACCATGAAACATGTTTTGGATAAATTCTGGAGCATTGTTCGGCCAATAAACATCGGAGGGCAAGCCTCCAAAATAAAGATTGCTTGCAAACAGTAACGAAGAAGCTATGAAAAAATAGATCGACAGGGGTATCTTTCTTACAAAAATTGAGATTCCATATAATACCATAATAAGCAATAATCCGACGGCAATGCATTGAAGAACATGAAACGCTCTTGGTTGCAGGAAATAACCCCAAAAGAACAATTCTACAACGCGTTTCAATCCTTTACGGATTCGCTGATTTTGAAAGTACCCTCCACTACTTTGGTTCAATAACAAATAGGTAAATACAATTCCAGTAACGGTTAGAAATATCGCTGAAGTGAATTGTCGAACGTACGACCAAATCTCGTAGGCCAAATAATGTTCATTTCGAAATTCATCGGCGAGGGTCGCGTCTACGAAATGCCCCTGAAGCATCAAAAGTATCGCAATACTGCGGGCAATATCAATAAAATATAATCTTTTGCTGGGAAATAGATTCGCATCTTGCACACGCAAAAATACTAAAAACTTCAAGACCTTTTATTTCTTGACAAAGGTGAAGTAAACCCTCACGGGCTCTTCAATTCCTTCAAAGAAAATATCAGCAAAACAACTTGCATGTTTTCCAGAGAATTCAGGGGTGAATTGAAATGCCATTTCTGATTCATTTTCCCCCAAAGGCAATAACTTATACACCAACCCTTCTTGGTTAAATTTGACTTCACTTACCTCTAATTCACTTACATCGTGGGTGAGTGAAATACGTTTGGTTACCATGGTTCCTTCTTTGATTTCCTCCTCCTGAACGAGGGGAGATGCTTCGATTTTTTGTAAAGCTTCGCTTTGAGAACGAGCCATATATAGAATTTCGACTTTTCGTTCTATACTCGCCGCGGTGCTATAAACGGAAGATACCCGGTCGTTAATGTCATCCGAGGTGGATTGATTTGCGGCATATTCTCCGAGAGGAACCTCCACAATTTCAAATTGTACCGATTTATTCTTGTCCAATAGCTTTTTAAGCTGATTGTTTTGGTGTTCCATGAAGAAACGATAAACGGATGATATCCTGCGTTGCGTTAAATTGACGTTATATTGGGTCACGTTCAAGGGGCTGGCATATCCCCTAGAGAAGAGCAATATCGAGTTTCCACGAGCAATTTCGTGTACAACTGAATCGTACAGTTTTTGAAGTACAAAATAACCTTGGTCGACCTCCTCGGTAAAAAATGCGCCGAGTTTTGATTTGTCCAAGGCACTGTCCAAATAGTTTTGTCGTGCTCCAAGGTAATCTTGGTAGAGCACGTCGTACGGTGCACTGCTTTTCTTGGCGTAGGATTTTGGATTAGGGTAGTCGTTTCGAAAATACAACTTCACAGGGAAGGTTATTGGAGGCGTTGGTGGGGGCAAGGTGTCGGGTGGATTGTTTTTAACCGGTGGTTCAACCACGGCGTAGTAAATATCACTGCAGCAGGTAGGATTCTTTTTGTAGAGACTTCCTAAGCGGTTTGTTGATACAAAAACGCTGTCACCTTGACGAAAATAATACAGGTCATTGGCGGAATTATTCAACGGTATTCCTACATTTTTCGGTTTTGAAAATTGAAATTTATCGTTTGCATCCGACGAAAAAACATCATAACCTCCGTAGCCAAAATGCCAAGTTGATGAAAAATAGAGTTTGCTGGAATCTTCATCATACCAAGGGGTTATTTCGTTTTCTATGCTGTTGATTGAGGCAATATTTTTTGGGGTATCAAAAGTTCCGTTGTTTTTTTGGATCGCATACCAAATATCCATACCGCCGTTTCCTCCCTCTCGATCGGATGAAAAAAATAAGGCTGCTTTTCCGTTCTTCAAAGCAACCCAGCATGGATTTGTGGTGTTGAATCCTGCCGCATTGATGATTTCTGGAAGGGTATCGATGATCGGCTTGCCCTTCAATTCCCTGTAACGTACAATTTTACAACGGTAGTTATATCCCTTATCATCGCAAACACTGTAATAATACCATCCATCCTTATCGAAACTTCCATTTCCCGTGCTTCTTTGGGGTATTGACAAGGATTCCCATTGCTTTGGTTTCCGAAAGGATGCGCTATCTTGTGCAGCAAGGTAGGTGCGCGTACGGTAAAATTTGGTATAAACTTCCTCATTCGTACTGATCGAATCCGCCTTGAGGGAAGAAAAATAAAAAACACCGTCGCGAAATGCATGCCCAAATTCCGCGTCGTAAGAGTTAATACTGTCCGGCATGGCTTGCACCTTATTCCCAAAAACTATTTTATTCTTAATCGCGAATTCCGTTGATTTAATCTCCTGTTTCGCTTTTTTATAGGAGTTCTCGTCGGGATAATCTGCCAATTCCTTGTAGGCCTTTTTGAATAAACCAAGTGCTTTGGCATAGTCACCCGTTTGTTTTACCATCAAGGCGTAGTACAAGATCGAATTACTGTATTTTTTTTCAGCATCTTCCGCATACACCTTTGCATACCATTTGGCCGCTTCTGCATAGTTTTTATAGGCTCGTTGCGTTTCGGCTTGTTTCCAATGCAATTCAAGGGAAGAGGAGTCCATGGAATGGGCCTGTGCGTACAGTTGGATTGCGTAAAAATAATCTCCTTTGATATATTGCTCATCGCCAAATTTGATGAGGTCTTTGATCTTTACTTGACCAAAACTAGCGGTAACTAACCATAACGCCGCAAAGGTTAGATGAAATCTGGGCATACGCGATGGTCGATTCTTCGGGGTTTAAAGCGATATAAAATATAGCGTACGGCAATTTCGAATCCTCCTCGAGCGCGGCTTGCGGGGACAAGTTTCGAGGTGTTGATGTCATAACTTAATCCTACAAACCAATCCTTGTACTCACAGCCCAAGGAAAGAATTTGTGCATCTTTCGCACGAAACCAAACTCCCGCCAAAAGCGCTTTTCGAAGGTAATTATCGTTGCTTCCAGGTAAAAAATATCGAACCGAACTACCCATCATAAACTCATCGTAAGTTCCCTGTTTCGAATACTGAATCGAGGGCAGCAAATCCCAGCTGGCATTCAATGATTTACAATATTTGAGCTGAAAATTTAAACGCACATCACGGCGAATTTTATCCTGATAAAATCCTTGATTCGGTCGAGTTAAATTGAATAGGCTGATTCCTGCTTTGAGGTAATTCCTTTGGTTGATATGGAGGGAATATTGTGTTCCTAAGCCTAACGTTAGGTTGGTTTTCTGATCGGCTTGAAAATTTTCATTGGTCGGGAGCAAAGGATTGAAAATGTAACCGTTGTATTGCGCGTCAAAATAGAAAGCATCCGTATTAACTTGCCGATGATTAAGGCCTAATACGATTCCTCCGTTCAAAGAATGCAAGGAGTCATGGCTTAACTTCACGTTTTTTGAAAAGGTACCCGTAGCCTCTAGGGTTTTTAATTTACCGTCTCCTGCTTGGTCGTGGAACATCAATAGGCCGTAGTTGAAATGCTTTGCCTTGCGATCAACGCTTACCGAAAAGGTTTGAAAAGGGACTGATACACTGCGCCATTGATCTTTAAAGTTGCCAATGAAACGCGTGTCACCCAAAAATTCTCCGGTATTTGCTGGATTTTGGAATATTGGATTGTCGTTGAATTGCGACCAATGAATGTCTTGCGCTTGTAACATGCATGGAATGCTGATCACGAAAAAGGCAAGCCATCGGTTCATATCGTAAATGTATCAAAAAAGGAAATGATATCAAAGTCCCTGAAGGCTAAGGTGTACTCGATGAAACCGGAATGATTTTTCCGTTAAAAAGATTTCCGCTATTTAGGGTGAATTCAGCGATGTACTTGGCCATTTCTTCGGCACTGGTCGGCGCTTGATATCCCGGAAATGCTTCGTTCAACATTTCGGTATTCACCGCACC
>JBJTXE010000372.1:0-4904 GCA_046082075.1 Bacteroidota bacterium | reverse complement strand
CCCCGAGGTTAAGCTATCCTTATTTCCATCCGCGTACCCCGAGTGCGCATGGATGTTGCCGTAGTAAAAAACATAATTTTGTGCGGTCATACATGACCCCAACATGACCATAAATCCGAGGAATAGTAGGCGTATCATTACAGCAAAGGTACGGAAAATCGGTTGGTACCTCTACTTGAAAAACCGTCAACCCGGTAAATTCCTGCCCAATTGGATGCTCAAAGCCATGGCTTTTTACCGCGTGAAGTAGTATAGCTTTCTGTTGAGCATGTTTAGAATATATTGCTCAATTGGTTGTGCGTTTTGTATAATCAAGGAAGGATTGCATGTTAAACTTACCTCAATGGTATTCCTTTATGGGCCTTTGGAATGAATTATTGAGCAGTGGAAGAAAGACCGAGCAGGATGAAAAAGGTTGGTGAATTTTATCGCCGTTCAAGATATTATTTTATTGTTGCTTGCTACACAATAAATTGAAAATGAGAAATTTATTGGTAATTTTAGAATCAAGTCAAATATTGTATTTATGAAAATGCTTAAAGTATTCTTCGCATTATGCTGCTACTCCGCGATTTATTCGCAATGTACTCCCCCTGTTGGCGCTGTTGCAGCCAATCCAAATACGGTGTATTATGCCGGCGGAAGCTGTACTTTTTACGATGCTCAGTGCAATCCATTGTTGGTCGTACCTGCGGGTGAAGCATCATGGTCATGTTCACCAGCACTAGCGGCGTGGGTATTGGTTTCGCCAGTCGCAGGCGGATATTATGAGTTCCCTCATTATGGAAACAACATGCCTCAGATAAATTTTAACCGCTACATGAATCCATTTTGGAATTGTGACACCATTTACAACGAATTAATTTTTCTGGATGGAGTAGGTTCAAGTGCTAATTTAATGTTTGAACCAGCCCAAATCATTTCAGTCAAGAACTACAATTACAATACGTCCTTTACTCAAGGAGTCGATTATCAGCTGAATGGAAATACCATTACTCAGATGAGTCCCAATGTATCCACTTCGGTAACCACTACCTTTGGCAGCGGATTAGAAAATAAACAGCACAGTTCATGGACCAATGTTACGTATATTCCCAATCGATCCAATTGGAATGCCAACAACAATTTCACTTATCGCGGTCAACAGTTACCAAAGACGATGGCAAAATTGCAGAACCAACTTCCATTAACCGTTCAGGCGATTGGAATGTCCATTACCTGCGGTTTGAATGTGAGCGGTTTCATCGGTGATCCGAATAATTTTCAAGCCAATGTCCCCTACATGCATAGTTACATCGATATGCTTGGCACAAAACTTAATCAAGTTTTTGGAAATAATACCAGCATGCTCAACAGTTCTTGTGGCGGCAAAACGATTGCATGGGTCGATAATTATTGTGAGCCATTGGTGAATCCCAATAACCCTGACTTGGTGATCATCGACATGGGAATGAATGATATTTGGGGAACATCAACGGCGTCATTTATGAACAGCTTACAATCAGCAATGAATAAAATGAAAACCCATAACCCTGACGTGGAATTTATTTTAATTTCGAACATGTTGCCGGATGTCAACGGAATGGGGGCTCCTGCGAACGGTGCAATGGATATGTACGGATTTAGAGCAGCCATGTTGAATTTGGATACCGTAGGTACCGTAGTGTTCGATATGACTTCGATGAGCGACACGATTTATCAGCGCAAAGGTGCCAATCACTGTACAGCCAATTCCCTTCATCCAAATGACTATTTGGCACGATGGTACGCTCAAGGGTTATTTGAAATATTCAACGAGCCACAAGGGTCAAAACTGGACGAAACAGCTTACAGCGATGTTGAAATCTTCCCCAACCCGGCTCTAGGATCATTTACCTTGGATCTAGGTAAAGGGAGTATTCCCGCAACCATTACTTTATTCGATTTGAATGGCCATAAGGTTTTTGAGGCGGAGCAAAACGAACCGATTTTGACATATGATTTAAAATCCAACATTCAAGCAGGAAATTATCTATTAAAAATTTCAAATGGAAAACAATCTTCGGAAAAACTACTTCAGATTCGATAAAATATGGTTTACAATGTTCTGTTTTGTAGCTTCTTTTGAAGCGCATAGCACCACCTATTATGTTAGCCCAAACGGGAACAATACCAGCGGATTAAGCCCTAACAGCGCGTGGAACGCAATTTCCTCAGTTAACAATTTCATGTTTGCTCCCGGTGACTCCCTTCTTTTTGAGGGTAATTTCAGTTACACCGGTAACCTTGAATTCGATGCCTTGGATGCAAATAATCCAAATAATCCTTTTTTTATTGGTTCCTATGGGAATGGAATTGCCACGATTCAAACCCTCACTACGGCAAAATGTGGTTTCAAGGCGACTAATACCCAAGGATTCATTTTGAAAAATTTGAGGTTTCAAGGACCAAGTGTTGCAATGGCGTCGAACAGTGACGGCGTTTTATTCTACACGGACTTACCGACTGGATATCTTAAAAATATCCAGCTGAATAACATTGAGGTTACTGGATTTGGATATTGTGGAATTCGCTTCTATTCCAATTGGTCAGCATCGGTCAATTCCGGTTTTCGAAATGTGAAAATTGATTCTTGTACCGTTCATGATTGCCGCGAAAATGGGATTGTTAGCATTGCTTACGATACGCAAAATTCTACCAACTACCAACATTACGGTTTCCAGATCAAACATACCAAGGTTCATGATATTACCGGCTATTCAGCGAATTCTCATAAAGGAAGTGGTATTGTTTTATCCCAAATCGACTCAGCATTAATCGAACGTTGTGTGGTATACAATACCGGAAGCCTAAATACTGCTTGTGGTGGTCCTGGAGGTATTTGGGTCTATGCGGCGAACCATATTATTATCCAGTTCAATGAAAGCCATCACAATAAATCGGGTTCCGGAAATGGATGCGACGGTTTAGGTTTTGATTTGGACGGCGGAACAACCAATTCCGTATTGCAATACAATTATTCTCATGACAACGATGGTGCGGGTATTTTGTTAGGAAATTTCCCGGGTGCACGACCTTGGGGAAGCAATTTGGTACGGTATAATTTTAGCGTGAACGATGCCAGAACCAACAACAGTTCTGTTACCCTTTTTACCGCACCTGGAACTCAATGGTCGGGCCTCAGATTTCATAACAATACGGTTATAACCTCTTCCTCTAACACGAATAACTATCCTACTTTTGGAGCGTTTCAGATGACCGATTATGGTAGCACCATGGCAGGGGTTGAATGCTACAATAACCAGTTCATTACCGATGGATTGCCATTGATTAATGTTCCCGCGACCTTTTTAGGCGATGAACCAAGATTCATCAATAACCTCTACTGGTCTAATGGTCAAACACCGGAGTTTTTTTATGGAAGTTCTCATAGCTCATTGGCTTCTTTCCGCACCGCAGGGAATTATTGTGAAAAATGGAACAACAATGATTATGGGATAGTGTCCAATCCACAGTTAACCAATTTATGGAACCCTGCACCTATTTTGTATCCAAACCCAACAGAATCCCTTATGAGCTATCGCCTTACTTCAAATTCACCTGCTATTAACCAAGGCTTAGATTTGTTGACCACGTTCGGTTTTGGTAACGGTTTCATGGATTATTTTTTGCATTCACTCCCATTAGGCGCAGCCTATGAGATTGGTGCAGAAGAAGGAGTTTTTTTACAAGTGGGTTTAGCACAGAATGGCGATTTTGACCCGTTTAATGTGCTTCCAAACCCCGTAAGGTCGAACGCTGTTTTTCAGGTGTCAAACCTCGAAAATATTCGAAAAATTTCCATTTATGATATGCAGGGAAGGGTTCAATATATGAACGGTGAAGCGTTGGATGTTCCCATTAAAGCAGATTTCGGAAAGGGTTATTTTTTCTTAAAAATTTCAACCACATCAGGGCAGGAATTAACCTTACCTATGCTCGTGATTGATTAACTTTACTCTACCACCAAGCGACGCACCGTGCCGTTGATTTCGATAAGATAAACGCCCGAGGCCCAAGGAGCATGGATTGCTTGTGAAATGCCGGTTACCGTTCCATGGGCTACGTGCTGCCCCATGCCATTGGTCACGGTATAGCTTTTTCCGACCCAATCATCGCTTACAACGATCCAAAAGGACGCTTCGCAAGGATTCGGAAATACGATAAAACCTACCGCAGGTACGGTCGTTGAATTGACCCAGTGGAGCTGACTTTCCGTCCAGGAACATCCCGTGCTATCGGTGGAACTTAAGGAAACCACGTAATACCCATTTTGGTCGAACGTGTAGGGAAATATCGGGCCTCCAAGCAAGGTGTCGTTCCCGATACCCCAAAGGTATGAAGTCAGCGCTGTATCCACCGCCAAAGCAAGTATTTCGTGGTTCCCATCTACCAGTTGCAGGTTGAAGTGAACGTTGGGTTTTCGGGCCTCAACATGCAATGTTTTCCGCGAGAAGCATCCGGAGGTATCGGTCACGGTTAAGGTGTAAAAACCACTTTCCGTAGGCACCAGCACTTGGTTTTTAGATCCGGGATCCCAGTCGTAGCTGTAAGCGTGGGAGAGCCCATAGGCCAAACTATCTCCAGCGCAGATGCTCGTATCATTAAGGGTCGGCACCACGGGAAATGACGTATTGTAGAGGTCTAAGCTGTCATCGATCCATGCGAGGCGTTGGCTTATCCACGTTTCGAGGTTGTTGAGGTTATCTTGATAGCTGCTACCGTTGGGACTCGGCCATAGGAATTCATTGCGCCCAATGGCTGGGGCTATGCGCAGATAAAGGCTGTCGATGCTTTCTTGCACTGCGCTGTCGGATAAATCTCCTTGTCGGTAGCTTTTCCAGCGGCATTCGGTTTCACGCCGGTAACGTTCGTCCGACCAAAAC
>JBJTXE010000371.1:0-2249 GCA_046082075.1 Bacteroidota bacterium | reverse complement strand
ATGTTCATTTGGGCTTGCATTTGAAAGGTGAATTCATTTCCCGCCCTTCGTGCTGGATCACCGGTGCAAGACTCTTCGGTTCCTAAAACAGCAAACTTCACCTTACAGTGCGTAAGAATTTTAGCAATGGCTTTGGTTATTTTTTTAGCTCGATCATCGAAGCTACCAGAGCACCCAACCCAAAACAGCACTTCGGGGGTTTCGCCTGCGGCCATCAAATCGGCCATCGTTGGAACTTGCAAATTCATTCGTTTAATTTTCTTCGGTCCATTTCATTCGATCCGCTTGTGAGAACTGCCAAGGCGCACCGTTATTTTCAATATTCGTAAGCATCCCCGTTAATTCGGATGGAATTTTTGATTCTTCCATCACTAAAAACCTTCTTAGATCTACAATGATGGAAAGAGGGTCGATGTTCACAGGGCATTCTTGTACACAGGCATTGCAACTCGTGCATGCCCACAACTCTTCGGGGGTAATGTAGTCCCCTAATAAGGATTTACCGTCTTCAAGATTCATCTTGTTATTTCCTACCTCACTTAAACGGTCCCGAGTATCCATCATAATTTTTCGGGGAGAAAGCAACTTACCCGTTTGATTGGCTGGACAAACGGAGGTACATCTTCCACACTCCGTGCACGAGTAGGCGTCCAAAAGTTGTTTCCAAGTAAGGTCTTGCACATCTTTCGCACCGAAACGCTGAGGCGCGGAATCGTTCGCTGGCGCAGCATAAGGATCGGCATTAGGGTCGAGCATCAACTTAACCTCGTTCTCAACGCTTTGCATGTTGGAGAATTTTCCTTTGGCATCGAGATTTGAAAAGAACGTATTCGGAAATGCAAATAAAATGTGGAGGTGTTTAGAGTAAGGCAAATAGTTCAGGAAAACGAAAACCATGATGAGATGTCCCCACCAACCTACCGATGAAATCAAATGCAACCATTCCGAACTACTAATGCTACCGAAGAAGAAAGGCCCTAAATACTGGCTCACAGCAAATCCATATCCAACGTTCGAACGCAAGATTCTATCTGCCTCATCCGCACCGTTCATCGTAAAAATGAAGAGGATAAGAAGCAGCTCAAATAAGAGGATTAAATTGGCATCGTTTCTCGCCCAACCATTTAAATCAGGGGAGGAAAACCGTGGTATCTTGATAAGGTTTCTACGCGAGAAGAAAATCAACGTGGCAATAAACGTTAAAACCGAAAGAACTTCTATTGAACTGATAATAAAACCGTAGACATCATCGAATCCTTTGTGGTAAAAAAATCGATGTGACCCAGTGAATCCATCGATAAAAACCTCCAAGAGTTCAATCTGGGTAATGACAAAGGCGACATAAAAAATAAAATGGAGTATTGCCACAAAGGGCCGAGTGAACATCTTTTTTTGACCGAATGCCACCAAGAGCATAGTCTTCCAGCGTTCCGCCTTGCGGTCCGAACGGTTTACTTGTTTACCCAATTTAATTTGGGCGATGATGGATTTCATCTTCCAGAAGAAAAAGCCAATAGAGCCGAAGGAAATTATAGTAAAAACAAGTGCCGATAAAGTCATATTATTCCGGAATAGAATCTAAAATTCGCTTTAACTTAAGTTCTTGTTTGTTGGTTAGTTCTACCCCTTTATTTTTTCTACCGAAGGCAGAAATATGAATATAGCGCTGAGGATTCGCTTGGAGATCATCGACCAGTTCTTGAAGCTCATTGTTGGTTTCCACTAATTCCGTGTATAATTTCTCATCCTTTACCAATTTACCCAAGGTTCCTTTACCTTGATTGATGTCTTCCAACGCAAAGTTCAGTTTTTTCAACGTCGTTTGCGCCTCTAAAATGGTTCCTTTGAAATCTGCGCTCACTAGATCGTCCGTGATTTTTTTTGAATTCCCAATAATTTGATTGACCGCGTCATTGCTCTTTTTGATATTGGAGGTAATGCTTTCCACATGGTTCATGATTTTAGAGAATTGCATTTTCTCTTCTGAAACAAAGGATTTAACTTCTTCAGCTAAGTCTCCGATGTTTTTAATCGTTGATTTCAATTCGCGAATGCTAAAGGCTAAATCATTTGAACCATTTTCATCAAAAACTCCGGACAAGGAATTCACCATATCATCGATATGTATAATCAAGGATTGCAGCTTTTGTGAGATTGGATCGGCGTATTGTTTGACTTGCGAAAACATATCCGCAGCCATTTTTCCAGGTATTTCATCACCGGACTTATAAAAACCTTTTTTTGTTGAA
>JBJTXE010000370.1:0-9242 GCA_046082075.1 Bacteroidota bacterium | reverse complement strand
AAGGATGCCGAAAAAGGGGATTGTCGATCAACAGCAACAACATCGTATAATTGAAAATCGTAGGTATTACCATGAAATCGAAGGGTTGATGGTGCATAATACGATCGATTCCAACCCCAATAAAAATAAAAGCTACCATGTTTTGTGGCAAAAGAAGAATGCTGCCCTAAAGAAAACTGGCTAACGAAATAAAAGGCAGTGAAAAATAGAAAACGCATGGCAGCAAAGTTCTTATTTTTATTTGTAACAAATCTCATATCAAACATTAAATAATTTGATTACATTTGAGCGTTATGAAGTTTCTTGCATTAATGGTTACCTGTATCTCTTTGTATGTTCAAAACTACGGACAAGAGTTAATGGTAATTGATACCGCAACACGATCCTCTATTTTAAAGGAGCATAATAAAGAGCGTCAATTGCTGAATATTCCCGATCTCGTTTGGAGCGATGAATTGGCGGAATACGCCGCAGAATGGGCCCTTCAATTAGCCGAAGAAGATGATGGAATTCATCACCGAGATCCCGACGAGTTTGGGGAAAATATCTCGTGGTTTAGTGACGCGCCCGACGAGTTTTCGAGTGGAGTTTCTTTATGGAACGAGGAAAAAAAGTATTTCAAATACAAAGCCATCGGAAACGACTGGGCGAAATCAGGACATTACACCCAAGTAATTTGGAAAAACACAGAACGCGTGGGTTGCGGCTGTGCCTTGGGGGCCTCTGGTACCTTTTTCTTCGTCTGTAATTACGACCCTCCTGGAAATTATATGGGACAAAGACCTTATTAAATCATTATGAAAATTCTAATTGTTTGTATTTTCAGTGCATTGTTCCTTGCTAGCTGCAAATCGTCCCACGGATGCAACTGCGCAAAAACCCATCATGAAACCTTAAAAACCTCATAATTATGCCTATTCTTTACGTTCTCGGATTTATTCTCGTTGTTATTCTCAGTGGATTATTCACCGTTAACCAAGGTACGGTAGCCGTCGTCACCCTCTTTGGCAAATATCGAAGAGCAGCTGAGCCAGGACTTCGATTGAAAATTCCATTTTTTGAAAAAGTCTACAAAAGGATTTCTTCGCAAAATCAAAGCATTGAAATGGAATTCCAAGCGGTTACCATAGATCAAGCAAACGTTTATTTCAAAAGCATGCTGCTTTATTCTGTGATGGATGAACAAGAAGAGACCATCAAAAAGGTGGCGTTCAAATTCATTAGCAACAAAGATTTAATGCAAGCGCTCATCCGCACCATCGAAGGTTCCATTCGTTCCTATGTAGCAAGTCAAAAACAAGCCGAAATTTTGGGTTTACGTCACGAATTAGTAGAAAGCGTAAAAGGACAAATCGACCATACCTTAGAGACTTGGGGTTACCACCTCATCGATTTACAAATCAACGACATCACGTTCGACCAAGCCATCATGGAAAGTATGAGCAAGGTGGTAGCATCCAATAACCTGAAAGCCGCCGCAGAAAACGAAGGCCAAGCATTATTGATCACCAAAACCAAAGCAGCTGAAGCGGAAGGAAATGCCATCAAAATTGCTGCAATGGCCGAAAAAGAAGCAGCAATGCTGCGCGGTCAAGGAGTTGCCTTGTTCCGTCAAGAAGTAGCCAAAGGTATGACCGAAGCTGCAGAACAAATGCAGCAGGCCAATTTGGATACCAATGTGATCCTTTTCTCGATGTGGACCGAAGCCATTAAGAATTTCGCTGAATACGGCAACGGAAACACTATCTTCATCGACGGTTCTCCGCAAGGCATGGAAAATACCATGCGTCAAATTCAAGCGATGATGTCGGACAAAAGCAAAAAATAAATCCACCTTTTCTGGTCCATAAAGCTCGCAATTGCGGGCTTTTTTAATTTATTTTCAAAATGTTAAACAATTGTTTAATTCAACTGTTTAACTTTGCAGCGCTTTAACCCATGATTAAAGGAACCGAACAGAAAATTAAGGATGCTGCACTCACCGTTTTTATCCAAAAAGGGTTTGTCAATTGTACTTCTCGGGAGATTGCACGCGAAGCAGGTATGAACGTAGCCCTGGTGAACTATTATTTCCGATCTAAAAGCAAATTATTCGCCATAATCTTTGAATCGGTCATGCAGGATTTCCTTAAATCCATGGTGCAGGTTTTTTGTTCCGAACTGCCTTTTCGGGAAAAAATTCGGCTTTTGATTGAGCGGGAATTTGAATTTTTAGCCCAACACCCCGACATTCCAAATTTCGTTTTGAATGAATTGGCCCGCAACCCCAAAGCCATCGAAGGGATATTACCAGTACTACATATGGTGAACGAATCCGGCGTTTTTGACGAGGCAAAAAAACTTCAAGCTTCAGGAGAAATGCGCTCCATGGACATTGTTCAAGTAACCTTACTCATCATGTCCAATTGCCAATATCCGTTCATGGCTGGACCGCTTATGAAAATCATTCACGGTGTCGACGAGACAACGTACACCGCTCATTTAAACGCTCATAAAACTCATGCCGTATCCATGGTCTTGGGTTACTTATTTCCGAACGATCAAATTCCGAACAATGCATAAATTTCTCCTGTATTTTTCCTTGCTTCCTTCGCTGGTATTTTGCCAGACCTATTCCCTCACCGACCTATTGAAAATGGCGGATACGGCCAATGTCAGTTTAAAAAATGCTCGGTTAGAAATTACCTCAAACGTCAACCAACGAAAGGCATTTTTAGCCAGCCAATATCCCAAAATAACCGCTTTGGGTGACTACCGCTACAACGCCATCATACCGGGTCAAATTGTACCTGCCGATTTTTTTGGTGGGCCTCCCGGAACTTTTGCTGAAGTGAAGTTTGGAGTTCCTATCAACCTGAGCAATACCGTTCAACTTACCCAATTCCTATTTAATCCTCAATTAAACTATGGACTTAATGCGCTCGCCATCAATGCACAAGTCATTCAAATTCAAGAAAGAATAGTTTTTCAAGAAGTACATTACCAGGTATCCAATGCCTATTTTGCTTTACAAGCCATCAACCAACAAATGGCATTTCTTCAAAAAAATGAAAAAAACATGGTAGAGCTCATCCGAAATATGGAATTAATGGTAGCTCAAGGACTGGTAATTCCGACAGAAGTTGATAAGCTCAAGATTAACCGAAACAACCTTTCCAATGGAATCCTAAAATTGGAAAATACGCGACTTCAATTACAACAACTTTTAGCCATCCTAGTCGGTTTACCCAGCGATAAATCTTTAGAAATTGCCACCGACGAGATTACCTCAAACCCTACCATCGTGGAGTCCACCAATGCTCTTAGGCCTGAACTTGAACTAATTCAATTGCAGAAGCAAATGAACTTGGAAGAACGAAAAGGAACGTACATGGCCTACTTGCCCACCCTTTCCTTTTATGGGGCCTACAATTACAATTACAACATGAAGCCGGAGAATAATTTTAGAACAGGAATTCCCTCAGCATTTTTAGGCTTGCGTTTGGAATGGACGCTATTTGATGGGTTTGAAAAGCAAAACAAATTAAAAGTCAATGCCTACAATAAAGAGAAAATTCAAAACCAAGAAATATTGGCGGCGCAACAGCTGAATTTGGCCACAGCCAATGCCAAACGCGATGCAGAACTGCAAACGGCAAACCTGGCAATGAATCAAGAACAGTTAACCTTATCTGAGCGCGTTTATGAAGCGGCCAAGGCGCAATTCAAGGCTGGAACGATTAGCACCAACGAATTACTGCAGGCTGACAGCGGTCTGCAACAAGCACAATCCAACGTTGTTGGAGCCTATCTTCAATTACGTCAAGCTGAATTAACGTATTTAAAATCTATTAGCCAACTCAAATAATCTCCCATGAAAATGAATAAAAGTCTCCTCGCTGGAATTGCCATTGGCATTGTATTACTGGCCCTAACGGTTACCCGTCTTATTTCGAATAAAAAATCCGTTGAAGAAAAAATCTACATTCCCGACGTGGATGCTCCGGTGCTCGTAGAGGTGGAAAAACCAAGTTGGTTTACTTTTCAAGACCAATTCTCCTACCTTGGAACCTTTGAACCGTATCGCCAAAATATGATTGGTTCAGAAGCCAATGGAAAGGTAATTTCCATCAATGTAGAAGAGGGCGACCAAGTAAGTCAAGGAACTGTTCTCGCAAAACTGGACGATGAAATGATTCAATTGCAAATTGACGCATTGGAGGTAAATCTCGAAGGTCAAGAAAAAGACGACGACCGCTACACCACACTGTCCAATCAAAATGCTGCTCCGGCGGTTCAGGCAGAAAAGACCAAGCTTGGAATTAAGGCATCGAAAATTCAATTAAAACAATTGCAAAAACAGCTCGCCTCAACCACCATTAAAGCACCGTTTTCCGGAGTAATAACCAAAAAGCTCACTGATTTAGGTTCCGTAATTGGTGCAGGGTCTCCAGTGGTTGAAATCACGGATATTTCACAACTCAAGCTTACCGTAAGTATCCCAGAACGAGACATTCAAAAATTCAAGATGGACCAAAACATCGAAATTTCTACCGATCAATTGAACGAAACGCTGGAAGGAAAAATTACCAACATTTCAATACAAGCGGATAAATCCCACAATTTTAAAGTCCAAATTACGGTTAAAAATGCAGGATTAAAATTACGTGCAGGCATGTATGGATCTGCCACCCTAAGAAGCAGTCAAAAAATCACCAGCCTTTCCATACCACGAAGAGCACTCGTAGGTTCTTTGAAAAACCCGCAAGTATATGTAATCCGTCAAGGGAAAGCACAACTGGTTTCATTCTCCACCGGCTTATCGGAAGGTGACGTAATCGAAGTCCGAAGTGGCCTTAACGCCAACGACCAAGTGGTCGTGCGCGGGCAGATTAACCTGAAAAATAACAAAAACGTTAAAATCGCGCAGTAACATGACACTCACCGAACTCTCCATCAAGCGCCCCTCCTTTATCATCGTCATCTTTACCATCCTCATTGGCGGCGGCATGTTATGCTACCAGCAGCTGAGCTATGAGTTAATGCCGGACTTTTCACCCCCTGTTTTGACGGTGACCACCACCTATCCAGGAGCGTCGCCTGCAACCGTAGAATCTCAGGTTTCTAAACCACTCGAGGACGGATTGAGTGGAATTGAAAACCTCTCAGAGGTCACCACTTTTTCCTTAGAAAATGCTTCGATTGTTTTACTTGAATTCAAAGATGGAGTAGACATCAACTTGGCGCTGCAAGAAGCTCAGCGAAAAATTAATACGATTGAAGCTACCCTACCGGATAATAGCAGCCGTCCCGTTCTTGCAAAAATTGAACCCAATGCCACACCGGTTCTTCAGGTAATTGCTACCGCAGATAAGGTAAATGGCAAGGACTTTATGACCCTCATGGACGATCAAATTCTTCCACAAATCAAACAAGTGAGCGGGGTTGCAGAGATCCAAGTAATTGGGGGAGAAAAGCGTGAAATTCGCGTCAATGTGGATAAAGAAAAACTCAAATCATACGGTCTAACCTTAGCCAATGTAAACCAAGCCATTGCCTCTTCCAACGTTGAGTTTCCAACCGGAAAAGTGAAAAGCAATAAAGAACAAATGACCGTTCGTTTATCCGGTAAATTTCAATCCGTTGAAGACATCCAAAAGATGATTCTCTTTTCGTATGGAAATTCGCCAGTGCGTTTAGGAGACGTGGCAGATGTGAGCGACGGAAATACCGATCAACTCTCCTTGTGCCGACTTAACGGTCAGGAAGGCATTGGACTGAGGATTAAAAAGCAAAGCGATGCCAATGCGGTCGCGATGTCTAAACTAACCCGGAAAAGACTCGACGAACTTCAGGAAAAATACCAAGACCTAGGGGTTAAATTTACCGTTGCTACGGACACCTCCACGGTTACTATGGAATCGGTAAATGCCGTACTTCACGACTTGGAATTAGCGATTTTCCTCGTTGCACTGGTGATGTTGTTGTTTTTACACACCCTCAGAAATGCTTTTATTGTTCTTGTATCCATTCCTGCTTCATTGATCAGCACCTTTATAGTCATGTATGCGCTCGGTTATACTCTCAACCTAATGACCCTACTAGCCATGTCCTTAGTTATCGGAATTTTGGTGGACGACTCCATTGTGGTACTCGAAAATATTTATCGACACCTTCAAATGGGCAAAAACAGAAGACAGGCGGCCCTGGATGGAAGAAATGAGATTGGCTTTACCGCCTTGGCTATTACCTTAGTGGACGTGGTCGTTTTCTCACCTGTCGTATTCATCAGTGGCATAATTTCCGATATTCTAGAGCAGTTTTCGATTGTTGTTGTGATTTCAACACTGATGTCCTTGTTTGTTTGCTTTACCCTCACCCCTTGGTTGGCTTCTCGCATGGCGAAGGACATTAACTTGGAGGAGAAGAAAGGTTTTTTTTATCGCTTTTTACATTGGTTTGAACAATTGCAAACCCGATTCACGGAAAAATATGTATCACTTGTTCGATGGTCCTTAGCCCACAAATGGATTATGGGAACGGCTATCGTAGTGCTCTTTTTTGCAAGTTTTGGTACGATGGCGCTTGGAATCGTTGGACAAGAATTTGTAGCCCAGGGTGATCAGGGGAAGTTCATGCTCAAATTGAAATTTGACAAGAGCACTACCATCGAAGAAAATAACCGAATCACCCTCAAAATCGAAGACATCCTCAACCAACAAAAAGAAATCAACGAAGTGGTTTTTTCGAATGTTGGTGGACCTAGTTCGGGCATGGGCGCCGCTACCTTTGGCTCGGAAAGCAAATCCGAAATTACCGTTATGATGAAAGACGGGGTTCAGGATAAATACCCAACCATCAAGTACATGACAAAAGTGCGGGAGAAAATTGAAAGCAGTTTTCCCGGGGTGGAAGTGCGGGCGATAAACATTGGAATGATCGAATCCGAAGAAGCGCCCATTGAGATATTTTTGTCCTCGGATGATAACGATATATTACTAAGTGAGGCCAGAAGACTCAAGAACTTCATGGAAGGGGTAAAAGGAGCCAAAGACGCCTACATTTCTACCGATGATGTAACTCCGGAAATCCGCATAGAACTGGACCGAAACAAAATGGGGCAACTGGGCTTACCTATCGCAGTAGTTGGCATGCAACTCCAAAACGCCCTGAGCGGTAACGATGATGTAAAATACGACGACAACGGTCAAGAGTATGGGATTCGAGTCATGGTGGACCGCTACGACCGAAAGAACTTGGAAGACCTTTCCTCCATGGCGTTTTCTACGAACGATGGCAAGATGGTTCGATTGCAAGAATTTGCCAAGGTTAGCATGGATAACGGAAACGGATCACTCGAACGAAAAAACCGTGCGAATAATACTACACTGAGGTGCTGGATACTTGGAAGAGCCTCCGGAAATGTTGCACAAGATATTGAAACCTACCTTAAAAAGAATCCTTTGGATGCTTCCGTTAAGTTAAAATGGGGTGGTGAGGTGAAACGTCAAAAGGAATCCATGGGCTCTTTGGGAACAGCCATGGGTATTGGGATCATTTTGGTTTACCTCATTATGGTTGTACTTTACGACAACTTCATTTATCCATTCGTTGTATTGTTTTCCATCGTGGTGTCGCTCGTGGGTGCAGTTCTTGCTTTAAGCCTGACAGCATCTAATATGGGAATTTTCACGATGTTAGGCATGCTAATGCTCTTGGGACTCGTGGCTAAGAATGCCATTTTAATTGTAGATTTCACCAATCAACTAAAAGCCCAAGGTCTTAAAACCCATGAAGCCCTGCTCGAATCCGTGCGAACCAGGTTGAGACCTATTCTCATGACGACCATTGCAATGGTATTCGGAATGATTCCTATTGCCATTGCTAAAGGATCAGGAGCAGAATGGAAAAATGGTCTAGCATGGGTTCTAATTGGTGGTCTCACCTCTTCCATGTTTCTAACGATCATTGTGGTCCCGATGATTTACAGTACTGTGGACACGGTTAAAGACTGGATTTCAGGAAGAAGGATTTCCAAAAGATTGAAGGAGTCATCAGCGGAGGCTTGACGAGCAAGCGTGGCAGGGCTTTAATAAATCCATTACGTTTTTAACGGGGCTGAAAACATCGGAAGGGATTTCCACAAAAACGCTGTTCCAAGAGTACATTGAACCGTTCCATAGTCCGGGTTTTTCAAGGTAATATACACTATTGCCAAAATGATTTTTCTTGACAGCCATAGCCATATCGTCTTTAACAAAATGGTGAAAGTTGTAAGGATTTCCTTGGCTATCAAAAGACGAAGTAACCATCATTACTGGGTTAAAATGGGTACTTGACGAAAGAACCGATAATTGAGCAGGATCAATTTGTGATTTTTCGATGATCTGCTTGCTTAAATAACCTTCCTCGTTTAACCAAAAGGGACCTCCTCCGGCCATTCCCTCATTTCGAACCATTCCACAAACACGAAGGGGTCTTTGAAGCAATGGTGCTAATTCTTCCCAAGATCGCTTCAACAATTCCTCATCAAATAAGTTGAACCGTTGGTTTATTTCTTCCAACTTACCTTTATCCTTGGATGTAAATGCTTCAATAATTCCCTGCTTGATGTAAAGGAATAATCCCGACAACAACTCCCAACATTCATTTACCTCTTCATCCTTTTCTGGGCATTGTATGTTATCGATGTTCTTAATCAAAATCAAATCCGAATTCAAGGCATTTAGATTTTCAATGAGCGCACCATGCCCTGCCGGACGTCGTAGGTAATCTCCGGAAGGGCTCACCAATACCTTTTGGAATTCGTCAAAAACATACGAATCGCTCTCGGGAGTCTGCACTGAAAAATCGATATCGAAGGAGAATTTAGTAGGTAAACATTCGATAAATTGACGAACTAATGGGACATGTTCTTCCTGAAGGGTAAAATGAAACGCCTTGACCTTATGGGAAATAGCCGTTCCAAGTCGAAGGTGGCCATCCAAGGGGGAAAGCCGTTGTTCGCCTGACGTATGAAAAGGAAAAAGCGCTTTAGGCAAAGCAGAAAAATGGAGACCTTTAGGACCTAACAAATACTCGCAAAAGGCTAACAAATCAAGTGTTCCGGACTGAAGATGATCTCGCCAACCATCGTGAATCATGGCATAAAAGGCAAAGTCGGGGAGTTTTGTTAAAAACAGCTGAACTTCCTCTTTTTGTTCTTGACCCGAAGAACCCAAAAAAAGCTGTAAAAAATCAAACATTCGCGAACCCGAACCGGA
>JBJTXE010000369.1:0-3063 GCA_046082075.1 Bacteroidota bacterium | reverse complement strand
ATTCCAGAATCCAAATGGCCTACATTAATCGTTAACGTAGTACTATTTGTTTGTCCTGTTTGAATTACCCTACCCATTCCATCGTAAAGCGCATACCCTTCATTCGTAAAATCCCCTAAAAAGGTTACCTCCGTGGAAGCTGGGTTGGGATATACTTTAATGGCGTGCGACAATTCCTCCACAGCACTGACGGAATTATTGGTCACATAGAATTCATCAAAGGCTGCTTCGGTGATGTTGATATTGGGGTCTTCATCGGAAATCACTAGTGATATTTGCATCGTTGAGGTGATGGGTAAAAGACCGTTTAAAGCAATGCTCTTGTATTCCCATTGCATCGAGTCTCCTTGCGGAGGAACGACTTGGTCGATCAATACCGTTTGGCTCCCATTGCTCGCAAAAATTTTCAAGGTGTCATCGACCGATTGGGGGCCATAAAAATTGTAATAGCCTCTCGCATAATTGAAATGGGGATTGGTCAAACTCGTTAAATCCATCGGAGGAGAAACCAAAACGGTATTCCCTTGGTCCACATCGTCGAAATCCGGATGCAAGTTGGCATCGTTGCCCGTTACATAGCAGGAACTTCCACAGTCCCATGGCACATCGCCCTGAACGGTGCTTCCGCTCGATGTTGCGTTGGGTACCCCCCTCTCCCAAATTCCAGTTTGGGCGGTGCTGTTGACGCTCCATCCCAAGTCCAATTCAAAATCGTCGCCGTAACCTGGTTGAAGAAACACATTAATAACCCCTGTGGACGCATCGATGGTTTGGGAAGAGCAGTAAGGCATGTAACCCCACTTTCCTACAAATATTTGATACGGTTCTTGATAAAACAAGGTGAATTGTTCTTCACCTAAAGCATTCGTCGTTCCAGAATGATCGATTAGAGGATGGCTTAATTTAATCTCAGCGTCGAAAATTGGCGCCCCATTGGAAGCATCGGCGACATTGACTTGTAAATTAAAAGGAGGCAAAGGAGTCAATTGGACATCCAAAACAATCTCTTGACCTTGCACCAAATTTACCGTAGTACTAAAGGGAGCATAACCCACTTTTTGAAAAAGCACCGACGCCTGGCCCGTATGATCTATTCCTGTTACATAATTACCAAGATTATTGGTATTGTCGGGCTGAGGATTGTTCAGCAAGGTCACCACTACTCCACTTAAAGGCACATTGGTAGCGGTTTCCGTAACATTTCCTTTAAGGTAACTTCCTTGATGATAATGCGGCCCTAATACAAATAATCCTTCCGAAATATCGGCAGCAACAATGGTCCCGCTGGTGAAGAATGGATAAACACCCCAGCATCCGTCAAAACCCGTTGTTTGCCCATTATAGGTGTCGTACTGTCCAACTTTAACCATATTGTCAGGGTGCGTAATATCGTGTACCACAATCCCGTCGGAATAATAGCTTGTAACTAAATAATCGCCTTTAACATGCGTATTGTGAGGAATCACACCTGTACCCGGTGAATTTTGCATTCGTTCGACCTCATGAATGGCATTTAAATCGGAGATATCATAAACGGCAATATAGGCTCCCGAGACTTCATCCGTGGTAAATACATATTGCCCATTGGTTGAAGGCCAAATGTTATGTGTGAAAAGGCTTGGGGTCACTTGGGTCGCTAAAAGTTGTGGATTAGCTTTAAAAGTAACATCCACAATGCTAAATTTGCCATTGAAAATGTGGGCTAAATACATCGTATCATTTCTCACATAGCCATCATGGCAATACCAATTATTGAAGACCCCTACTTCTACAGGTTGCATCGGATCAGCATTCAAATTCAGTATAATAACCCCACCATTGCCGCGGTTTGCTCCGAAAATATACGCAAAACCCTGGCTATCACAAAAGCAGGTATGCGCAGAAGTCCAAGTTTGACCTGCCGGCCCCGTGTAAACTGATACCGGTAAGTTGGTTGATTGCGGGAGCGGCGATAAGTCAATGATCAACAACCCGTCATTGGCTTCGGTCGTAACGTAGGCATGATCCCCATATACACAGGGGTCCCTCCAAATGGATTCCGTTCCGGGATACCAAAAAACTTCAACCGGCGCCGTTGGGTTGGTGATGTCAACGATCGACGTTCCTTTGCTGGTTCCCACGATGGCATATTCGTTGCCTAATTCATCTTCATAGCCCCAAACATCGTTCAAATATGCACCGTGTAATTGTTGATAATTAATGTGTGACAACGAATCAATGTTGAGTTGAGCGTTAAAACACCATGACATGGCAAGCACACAAGCGACCAAAAGTAATTTTTTCATGTTCAAATATTTAGCTCATTTAAGATATCAACTTCTTTTTTAGGAGAACCTTATTCTATGTTATTGTTTGATAATTTTTTTGGCATACACCTGTTTTTCCGTTAGCACTTTGGCGACATAGGTCCCAACGGGTAAGTCATTCAAATCTAAAGTAACGCTGGCAAAAGATTCAGCGGCCTCCATCGGAGATTCTATCCAAAGTTTTCCCATGATATCGAACAGTTGAAGGGTGGCTTTATGGCCAACAAAACCTGAAATTTCTAACGTCGCTTCTTGTTGCGCTGGATTCGGAAAAACGGCAATTTCATGGTCGAGTTTAGCCTCTTCCAAACCTACCCCAAAACCAACGGAAAAGTCGTAGCGGTGGTAACGCCCAAAGTCGCCCGGGAAAATCTCAATGTAGCTTCCTCCTACATAGCGGAGTCGCATTTGCCCGTTCGATTCTCCTTCCACTTGAGCAGAGTACCAAAACGACAAACCATCGTTGTCGGTGTCCTCAATGATGACGCTGTAGCAACCTGGAGCTAAATCAAAGGTATCCTTGTATTGAGTTTGATTCGCCAGCTGCATGCGCTGAAAGATGACATTTCCCGCAGCATCCATGAGTTTATAGGAATTTTCTACCGCTTTGTTGTTGGTGGATAACCACACAAAGAAAGGCCCGTTAATCACCTCGGGCGCGTCAAATTTCACTTGTTTTACGCTGTTCTTCAGGTACTCGTCGTTCCCGAAGGTTCCGTTGACATTGCTCACATAGGCTGTAAAAGTCTCCGTTGAA
>JBJTXE010000368.1:0-4314 GCA_046082075.1 Bacteroidota bacterium | reverse complement strand
GTTTTCAGGCTTCTTTGGAGGGTTGAGCGGTCATCAGGGAGCACTTCGAAGTGCGTTTTTGGCCAAGAGGATGGGGGAGGTTTCCCAATGGGTGGCTACTTCAGCCATGATCGCCTGGTTTACCGATGCAGGAAGGTTATCGGTTTACGCTTGGAACATGGATTTTTCATCCCTGAATTGGGGTTTGCTGGCTACCACATGCATTGCTGCTCTGTTGGGCGTTTTATTAGGGTCCTTCACCTTAAAAAAAGTCACCTTAAAATGGGTTCAAACCTATGTGGCTATTGGCTTATTCCTTTTAGGTTTTTCCATGCTTCTTGGATTAATTCAAGGTTAGGACCTTAACTTTGGTTTAACTTTTTTGGCTGATTCTGGGCTAAATCTTGGTGTATTGTTGTAATGGGAACCACGAATCTCCCCATATGTTTCTCCATACCGAATAGCACTTTTCCGTTGTTGAAATGAATGAATTTCGGGTTAAATTTCATCTTATCGGGGTGCATTAATGCTATCCATCGATAAAAGCTGGAGGCTATTTCCTCTTGGTGTAGTGGCTCTCCCATTATTTCTAGGCTCATTCTTTTTCTTTTTTTCGGCGTTCCTTTTTGCGTTTCTTCTGCCGTTTTTTTTCCTCTTTTTTTCCGATGTTTTCTGGATTATCGTCTTCATTTTCGATTCCTGTGGACGTTTTGGTGTTATTGATGTCGAAGAGCACTTTTTTATCGCCGTATTCATCCATTTTCATTTCGTACTGCTTCACGCCTTTCTTGTCGTAAACGGTTTGATGCATGAGTTTACCTTTTTCGTTGTTTTCGATATGTTCGCCAACAGACACGTCTTTTTTAAAGGTTCCTTTCGTTAGGATAATCCCTTCATCGTTTATGCTCACGCAATCGCCGTTTTTTTGACCAAGTAGCAAATTTTGAATGCCGATTTCTTTAGCATTATCAGAATAATAAACCCATTTCCCATTGTTTTTACCCTCCTTGTAAGCGAGACTTGATTCCAGTTTGCCGTCGGGATTGAAATTCAGGTGGGTTCCATCTAGTAAGCCTTTTTTGTAATGGGTTACTTTGTATATTTTTCCATCCCGATAATACTCGCGTTGCTCTCCGTCAGGAATTCCATCGCTATAATTTAAATAAAGCAAGGTGTCACCGTAGCGGGAAAATTCACAATGCCTTCCATGCAATTTTCCGTTGAGATAATTTTTTTCAACCCTGAGCTGACCGGTAGAATCGAAAAATACTTTTTGAGGTCCGTTTTGAACTCCTAAAATATAACTTTGGGTAGATTGAATGCAGCCTGAGCTAAAATAGGAGTTATCAATGCCATCCCTTTTACCGTTAACACAGGTAAGTTCTTCCAGCACGTAACCGCTTCGGTTATACGTTTGACAGGTTCCGTTGAAGAGTGTAAAACCGTCTTTTTCGAGCACGTAGGTATTGATTTCTTGGTCGAACATGATTTTATCCGTACAGTTCAAATACGCCTTGGGTTCTGCTTTTTTGCGCACGTTGCCGCAAGGACTTTTTTCTTGGGCTATTGTATGAATTACTCCGAGCAGGGAGAGGCTGATGATGAACGTTTTCATTTCCATTGAATGAGATGATTTTTTAAAATTTCTGGTATATCAATGCTTTTTTTGAGCTCATGGTTAAAACAGACCAGGGTACTATGCCCGCTGCAATGTTCTTTGCCATCTACCCAAAGGTGATACCCAAGGGTGAAACTTTTATTACCCAGTTTAGTTACATGCAGGCTTATTTGGGCTTGATCATTTAAATAGAGTGGACAAAGGTATTGTGCATAATTTTCAACGAGCACAAACCCATAGCGGGTCCAATCCCAATCGTGTCCTAATATCTCCTGAAAACATTGGACTCTTGCGCTTTCAAAATACTGAAAATAGGCCGCATTGTGCACATGACCGAAGGCGTCAATATCACTAAATCGAATATTGACTTCGTACATTTTAACCACGGTCTAGGGTTTCAAAACGCGAATTATTGCTGATGAATTCAGGAACCATTTTTTTCATGAAAGATACTTTTTCAAGCAGTTCGTATTGATCATCGAGTAGGTCATCGAACGATTTCATGAATTCAGGGTCGTTTTCGCGTGTTTTCGCGATTAATATCTTGGGATGGTGGGTGGGTAGGGTGGTTTCTTCGTTGGCTAACAATTCTTCGTAAAGTTTTTCCCCGGGACGTAGACCAGAGAATTGGATGGAAATATCCTGATACGGTTCAAGTCCGTGTAAACGAATCATTTTTTCCGCGAGGTCAAGAATTTTAACCGATTTACCCATATCAAATACGTAAATTTCTCCGCCTGTTCCCATGACAAATGCTTCTAATACCAATTGGCATGCCTCTGGAATCGTCATGAAAAATCGCGTGATTTCAGGGTCGGTGACCAAAACGGGTCCTCCCGCATCGATTTGCTTTTGGAATAGCGGAATTACCGATCCATTGGACCCAAGCACATTTCCAAAGCGCGTGGTGATAAAGGCAGTTGGGCCATGGTTTCCTTTGCTCTGTACGTACATTTCCGCTATACGCTTGCTTGCACCCATGACATTCGTGGGATTCACGGCTTTATCCGTCGAAATGAAAACAAATTTTTCCACGTTAAATTTAAGCGCAAGATCCACCAAATTTTTAGTCCCTTGAATGTTCGTTGTAATAGCCTGCTGAGGATTTTCCTCCATTAAGGGAACGTGTTTGTACGCTGCCGCATGAAAAACGACGTTGGGTGTATGTTCCGCGAATAAGTTCTCTAGGAAGGATCCATCGCGAATATCACCAATGATGAATTGCAGATGTTCGTGTTTCCATAGCTCCTGTTGAAGGTCGTACATGGGGGATTCGGCTTGATCTACTAAAATCAATTTGCCTCCAAAGTGCTGGGCTAATTCTTTCGTTATCCCGCTGCCTATTGAACCAGCTGCGCCCGTGATTAATACGGTTTTTCCCGTTAGAAATCGGTTTAATTCGTCTTGATTAAGTTGGATTTCTTCACGCCCGAGCAATTCGTCGATGCTTATTTTTCGAATTTTTTTGACCGTTAGTTCGCCATTAACCCAGGTTTCTGGGTCTTGAACGCGTTGTATTTTGATGGCATTCGCGAGGCAATAATCCACCATGGAATTCAATCGGTCAATAGCTGGATTGCGTATGGCTACCACCACGGCTTCGAGTTGATGGGTTTGATGTAATCGTTCGATTTCCGACGAGGTAAAAACGGTAATTCCATCGATCCTCTTGCCGGTTAATTTGGGGTTGTCGTCGAGAAACCCAAGGATTCGTTGAGGGTTAAGTTGGTCGTTTTCAATGGTTCTTTTGGCAATGAGCCCCATAGATCCTGCTCCGAAGATGACAATTTTTTGCGCAGGTTCTTGATTTTTGATGGATTCTAAATACCACAACTTCAGCGTAAAACGGCTTCCAGTTAAAAACAATAAGCTGAAAACGAATTCCATTAAAAGGATGGAACTCGGGAAAAGGTACGTTGTGTCGAAAATTAACGAGCGTACTGCACTAATCACTATGAAAACCATCGTGCACGCCAGGGATGCAGATAACAGCCGTTTTAAATCTTGGGTAGAGGTAAATCGCACCAAGCCAAGATGGATTTTAAAGAGGTAAAAAACTGCAAATTTTATCACCAAGAACACCAAGAATTCTTTCCAGTTATAAATCCATTCGTTTTTCATGGCTTTCAGGTTGGTATCCATGTCGAATCGAATGAAATAAGCCCACCCCAGTGCTAAAACGCTCAAGAAAAGATCAACGATTACAATGATCCATCGCGGTGTAGCAGATTTGAGTTTTAGCATGGTCAAATTTACTGAAAATGTTGTCCTAACGGAGAGGAAACTTCAGTTCAAAAAAAACGCCTTCCCTTGGGAAAGCGTTTTAGATAAGTTTGGTTCGATTAGTTTAATCGAACGATGTTCATTTTAAGGTCCGTTAAAACTTCTTTGATGTATCCGTCCTTCATGGAATAGAAAACTGATAGGGCGGGATTCGTGTCACCGTAACAACTGCCATATTTTGATTCATTGGCATTTAAACTAAACGTAAAGGTGTACTCATCGTTTTCGCAAGTATAGCATTTATTGTCATAGTATGAATCTTGACGCATTTTAATAGTTGTAGGTACAGCGTTTGTATTCGTCAGAGTTAAAATTTTGTAGGTCATGATTTCATTACGATCTACGTTGTTGCATTCGGTCATTTGAGCACTGATGGTTACCCCGTTTTCGTTGTATAGAACTTCAGGAGAACCAACGGGAGTGGCAATCATTTT
>JBJTXE010000367.1:0-3130 GCA_046082075.1 Bacteroidota bacterium | reverse complement strand
CTCGCCGTTATCGGTTTAGGGTACGTTGGTTTACCCATTGCTCTTGCCTTCGCTCGGAAGGTAAAAGTTCACGGATTTGACATCAACCAGGAACGTGTCGCACTCATGCGGCAAGGAATCGATCCGAGCAACGAACTGACCTCGGAGTCCTTTGAGGGGTGCAACATTCGCTTTTCATGCGATGCAGAAGATTTAAAAGAGGTGAGTTTTTACATCGTTGCGGTGCCAACTCCGATCGATGATGCCAATTTACCAGACCTTAAACCCTTGTTGTCCGCAACGCGAAGCGTCGCAGGAAGCTTGACGAAAGGAAATTATGTGGTTTTTGAATCCACGGTATATCCCGGGTGCACCGAAGAGGATTGCATTCCCGTGCTGGAGGAATTGTCCGGATTGACCTATAACACCGATTTTTTCGTGGGATATTCTCCTGAACGCATTAACCCTGGGGACAAGGTTCATACGCTGGAAAACGTCGTAAAAGTCGTTTCGGGCTCCACGCCAGAGGCTTTGGAAACTGTAGCTTCGGTTTACGAATTGGTCGTGGGTGCAGGGGTGCACCGAGCTCCAACGATTAAGGTAGCGGAAGCCGCCAAGATCATCGAAAACACCCAACGAGATGTGAACATTGCCTTGATCAACGAACTTTCCATTATTTTCAACAAGCTGAAGATCAACACCTACGACGTTTTAGAAGCCGCGGGTACCAAATGGAATTTTCTCAAGTTCACTCCAGGCCTGGTGGGAGGACATTGCATCGGGGTGGATCCATACTATTTAACCCACCGTGCCCAACAAGCAGGATACCATTCCAAAGTCATAACCAGTGGTCGATATGTCAACGATTCCATGGGCTTCTACATCGCGAAACAAACGGTTAAAAAAGTGATTGCCCAAGGGAAAGTAATCCAACAATCCCGGGCTTTAATCATGGGAGTAACCTTTAAAGAAGATGTCACGGATATCCGAAATTCCAAGGTCATCGACATTGTCAATGAACTGAAATCCTATCAAATGTCCGTAGATCTCGTCGATCCGCACGCATCCTCCGAAGAAATGCACCACGAATATGGTGTTTCTTTGGTTAACGCTCCGGTAGACAAGTACGATGCGATCATTGTGGCGGTTAATCACCAAGAATATGCGCATTTGGACGAGGCGTATTTTTCCTCGCTAATGGCGACAGAACAAGGCGTCTTTATCGATGTTAAAGGCCTTTACAAAGGAAAAATTAACCGATTAGAATATTGGAGTTTGTGATGGAATTTGAAAAACGCATTTTAGTTACCGGTGGCGCCGGATTCATTGGTTCCCACGTGGTTCGTAGGTTAGTTAACTCCTACCCGAAATACCTTATCGTGAATTTGGATAAACTCACCTATGCCGGTAATTTGGAAAATCTGGACGATGTATTGGGACATTCCAACTACCGTTTTGAAAAAACCGATATCCAATCCTTAGAAGCCCTTAAAAGCGTTTTTGAACGTCATGCGATTACCGATGTGGTTCATTTAGCCGCGGAATCGCATGTGGACCGCTCCATCGACGGTCCTTTGGAATTCGTGTTCACCAATGTAGTGGGAACGGTTAATTTGTTGGAGGCTGCACGGTCGGCTTGGTCGGATTCGTTTGAAAACCATGTTTTTCACCACGTTTCAACCGATGAGGTATATGGCAGCTTGGGATCTTCCGGATTTTTTACCGAAGCCACGCCCTACGATCCTAGAAGTCCGTATTCTGCCTCCAAGGCAAGTTCCGACCATTTTGTGAACGCCTATTTTCATACGTACGGTTTACCCGTAAAAATTTCCAATTGCTCCAACAACTACGGAAGCCATCATTTCCCGGAAAAATTGATCCCGCTAATGATCAACAACATCCTGAAAGAACAGACCTTGCCGGTTTACGGAAATGGAAGCAACATCCGGGATTGGTTGTGGGTGGAGGACCATGCTTCGGCCATTGATGTTATTTTTCACCGAGGAAAAGTAGGCGAGTCCTATAACGTAGGTGGATTGAACGAATGGACCAACCTCGACTTAGTGCATTATTTGTGCGATTTGATGGACCGTAAATTGGGCAGATCCGAAGGTGCGTCACGGGAATTAATCCGTTTTGTCAAAGACCGTGCGGGGCACGACCAACGCTATGCCATCGATGCGTCAAAATTAACCCAGGAATTGGGATGGAGTCCGTCGCTGCGCTTTGAAGAAGGGTTGGAAAAAACCGTGGATTGGTACTTGAGCCATCCTGAATGGATTGAGCACGTCACCTCAGGAGCTTATCAGGCCTATTATCAGAAATTCTATCAATAATGTCTTGGTTTTCGGGCTTGTTGGGCCAACGTAAGGAGCAAACGGCAAAAAATCCCTTGAAGCTTAGCGCTTTTCGCTGCGATATGCACAGCCATTTTCTTCCTGGGGTAGACGACGGTGCCCAAACCTTGGACGACAGCCTTCAGTTGTTGCAAAAAATGCAAGCCTTAGGCTACAAGAAGTGCATTACCACGCCTCATATCAAAATGGACATTTATCCGAACTCAGAGGAAAAGCTTCGTCAGGTTTTCGACCACTTGCAGGAAGAAAAAGAGCGTTCGGGTATAGGCATCGAAGTGGAGTTAGGGGCAGAATATTTTTTGGACGATACCTTTATAGAGCGCCTTCAACAACGGGAACTGCTTTGCTTTGGCAAACAGCAGTACGTGTTAATGGAATTTAGTTTTACCACCCCACCCGTGTTTGAAGAAGAGGCCTTTAAACGGGTATTGGACAAGGGTTATGTGCCGGTATTGGCCCATTTTGAACGCTATTTATACTTTCACGGAAGGCCCGAAATGGCGGAAAAATACCGAAATATGGGCGTGAATGTTCAGATGAACTTGCTTTCCCTCACGGGACATTACGGTCCGGAAATTCGCAAACAAGCGGAGAGCATGGTGGACGATTGCCTCTTTGATTTTGTAGGCACCGATGCGCACCGAATTCAGCATTTACAGCTCTTAGAAGACCATCTTTCGCTGCCTTATTTAGCGGAATTAGGGAAACGTTTGGTGAAAAATCAATGGCTGTGAGGTGGTATTTCTTAAGGCATGCGAAAACGGAAAAGGTTTCGGCCAGTGGAAAGGACTTTG
>JBJTXE010000366.1:0-3410 GCA_046082075.1 Bacteroidota bacterium | reverse complement strand
GTAGATGTTCCAATTCCCGTTTTGATAGCTGGAATAATAAGCCAACCTTCCTTGGGTAGAAACGAAAAGACCTAACTCTTCTCCCTCTGTGTTAATAGGATATCCAATGTTTTCGGGTTTACTCCAGCCGCTGCTGGTTTTACGGATGTAGAAAATATCCAATCCTCCAAGTCCTGGTCTTTGGTCACTGCATTCGGAGACGAAATATAAGGTTTGACCGTCTTGGTGGAAAAAAGGACTTTTGTCTTTTCCTGCAGTATTGATTTCGTCAAACGGTTTTCCAGGAGCCCAAGTACCATCGTCTAGTTTTATCGTATAGTAGATGTCATTATCCCTTGATCCTTTTCGGTTGGTAGTATAAAATAGGGTTTTGCCGTCTGCCGAAAGCGAAGGTTGTGCCTCCCACCCGTCTTTGGTATTGATATCAGGTCCCATGTTGACTAAAGGAGACCATTGGTAATCGTTTCCACCTTTTCCTGTTCTTTTATAGGAAGTTGTGTACAAATCACAATTCAAATATTTTTGGTTGTAAATCTCTTCTTTTTTACAGGCACAAATAATCATTTCTCGGTTGTCTGCGGAGAGCGTGGTTGATCCGTAATTGACAAAGGTTCCGTCGTTGAAAGGGGCAGGTAGAGGGTTACCATAAGAAAAAATCGATGAATTCGTTGGGGTATGCTCTGCCACGGTAAATTCTTCTAGGATGTTATCGGACATGTCACCGAGATTTTTTCGGTTTACTTTCCGCGTAAAAAAGAGTAAATCGTTGTCGGGTGAAATCATGGGGAAGTATTCATCGAGTTCAGAACTCACATTGGCAACCAAGGTTGGTTCAAAGGGAACGGGGTTTTCCTTGAATTTTTGCGTTTTATCGTAGGTGTCTACAAATTGTTGGGCTATTGCTTTATTAGCGCTGTGATCACTAGAGATCCGGCTGAGGTCATCTTCCGGAAAGCTTAGGTATTCCCGCAAATAGGGTATGGCCTTTTCGGAATCACCTCGTCTTACTAAAATGATTGCGATGAGGTATAGGTTATCGGCATGGAACGATTTACATTTCTTGTAGGAGGAGGAATACATCAGGAACGATTGGGTTAGGTACTTGTCCGCTTCCTCAGCTTTTCGGGGGTCTCTTTGGAGTTTTTCATAATGTGCATAGCTTTTTTGGGCCATAATAAAGGGCAACTCCGCAAAATCTGAATAGTCGTTGTACAACGTTTGAAATAACGTTGTCGCTCGGGTAATATCCGTTTCATCCTTTAAGGCTTGAAAGGCTTTAATGGCTTTTTTATCGGACATTGTGCAAGGATCCTTCTGAGCCAAAAATGGAGTTAGACCAAGTATTAACAGAATAAAAGTAACTTTCCACATAGGCAAATTTTTTACACTTCCTTTTAAGGCGAGATTGCCGAAAAGGTTACAGTTTTCAAATACTTTTAATGGCATTTATTCCTTTTTCCAGCGCTTCATCATCGATGTTGAGATGCGTGACAAATCGAAGCATACCAGGACCGAAGGCAATGCACGAAATTCCGCGTTGAAAAAGTTGTTCTATAAGGATATCCCGTCGTTGCTCCTCCTCCAAAACAACCACAACAATATTGGTTTCAATGGGAAACACTTCTCGGACCCACACTTGTTGTAAAAGTACCTCTCCCAAGATTTTCGCCCTTCGATGGTCTTCCTCAATCCGTTGGACATGATGGTCTAAGGCATAAATTCCTGCTGCGGCTAGGATGCCTGCTTGACGCATCCCTCCACCGAGGACTTTTCGCACCCTTCGAGATTTTTCGATAAAATTATGGCTACCTATCAGCACGGAACCTACGGGTGCGCCCAGTCCTTTGGAAAGACAAATAGAAATAGTATCGAACATTTGTCCGTAGGCATTAGGTTCGAGGCCATTCACCGCAAGTGCATTGAAAACCCTTGCCCCATCGAGGTGAAGAGGTAAATTTTGCTCTGTGCAAAAGGTGCGTATGGCTTGCAACGCTTCAACTTCGTAAACGGCTCCGCCACCTCGGTTCGCAGTATCTTCTACGGAAACCAATTGGGTAAGCGGCAGGTGGATATCTTTTGGATTATTGATGCATGAATTCAGTAATTGAGGCTCAATCCTTCCTCGATTTCCTTGCACTAATTTCATAGAACACTGACTGTTTCGGGCGATTCCACCACCTTCATATTTATAGATATGGCTTTCTTGGTGGCAGATGACTTCTCCTCCGGGGGTGGTGTGCACCATGATGGCGATTTGGTTGGTTTGCGTTCCAGAGGCGCAAAAAAGTCCCGCTTCTTTTCCAAACAGTTGCGCAATTTTTTGCTCTAATTGAATGATGGTTGGGTCTTCTTGAAAAACATCATCGCCTAAAGGAGCATCCATCATGGCTTTCAACATGGAGGGCGAAGGTAGGGTGACAGTATCGCTGCGAAAGTCTGCGGTTTTCATTAGTTTTGTTTTAAGTGTAAAAGTAATGGATTGGTTGATTCCTTTGGTGGCTTTTTTGGCATCGTTGCTCACCTTTTTTTCGGGATTTGGGTTGGGGACCTTGTTAATGGCGGTATTGCTATTTTATTTTCCTCCGGAATTGGCCGTTGCGTTTACTGCCTTGGTTCATTTCGCCAACAGTTCCTTCAAGATACTCCTTAACCGCAATGTTGAATGGAAAATTGTCGCTGTTTTTGGAATAAGTGCTTTTGTTGCTGCAATGTTCGGTTCATGGGTGTTGAACGCGATGAGTTCAATGAATACCGTAGCTTATGATCTTTCCGGAATGGTCAATTTTTTGGCTCCGGTTAAACTCACTTCTTGCGTTATTGGAATACTGCTGGTAGTTTTCGCCTACATGGAATGGAAGCTTAAGCATGCTGCATTGTTGGTTCCCTTATGGTTGGGCGGATTGTTTTCAGGCTTCTTTGGAGGGTTGAGCGGTCATCAGGGAGCACTTCGAAGTGCGTTTTTGGCCAAGAGGATGGGGGAGGTTTCCCAATGGGTGGCTACTTCAGCCATGATCGCCTGGTTTACCGATGTAGGAAGGTTATCGGTTTACGCTTGGAAAATGGATTTTTCATCCCTGAATAGGGGCTTGCTTGCTACCACATGCGGTGGTGCTCTGTTGGGCGTTTTAGTTGGGTCTCTCGCCTTAAAAAAAGTCACCTTAAAATGGGTCCAAACCTATGTGGCCATTGGCCTATTCCTTTTAGGTTTTTCCATGCTTCTTGGATTGATTCAAGGCTAGTACATTAACTTGGGTTTAACTTTTTTGGCTGATTCTTGGCTAATTCATGGTGTATTGTTGTTAAAGGAACCGCGAATCTACCCATATGTTTAGACATTCCGAATTGTACTTTTTCTTCGTTGCTTGCTATGAATTTCGGGTTAAATTTTACCTTATCGGGGTGCATTAATG
>JBJTXE010000365.1:0-8054 GCA_046082075.1 Bacteroidota bacterium | reverse complement strand
GCGGGACTTTCTATTTTAAAAGACCCTGTAGAATCGGACCTATTCTTGCAGCCCAATCGCGCTCTGAATGCCCTGAATTCGGGACAAAATTCACCGTTACATTATTTTTCCCTGAATAAGAATTGAGAGCAACTTCAAAGGTAGGAAAATACGCAGCATACGACGCATCCAGGGATTGAGCGTTTTTCATACTACAAATATTACAAAAGCAACTGAATAAGCGCGTCATTCCGTATTTTTGTAAGAAAAAAAATGGAGCGATTTCTTAGGCTAATTTTTTCAATGAAATGGGTGGCTCTTGGCTTGTTTGTTTTTTTAATTTCGATTGGCGTTGCCACCTTCATTGAATCCATGCACGGCGTACAGGCATCGAAGATTGTGGTATACAATGCGGGATGGTTTACGGCCATGCTTATCTATCTGTCGTTAGCCATGATGTTCAATATCTACATTTACCGGATGTGGCAAAAGGAAAAAATAGCATTATTGAGTTTCCACGTTGCATTTTTAATCATTATGGTCGGGGCAGCAATAACGCGATATCGTGGTTTTGAAGGTCAACTTGTGGCCAGAGAAGGCGAAAGTGTAGACTACATGTACACCGCTGAACCCAACTTATTGGTGTCGATCCGAAACCAAGAAAAAGCAACGGTTGAAGCATTTCCTACTTGGTTATCGGATTGGAAGTGGATCAACAACCATTTTTCTCATACAGTACAACACGGTGAAAAATCGGTGTCCATTGATTATAAAGACTTTATTTCGAACGCCATAGACACTTTTGAGTTCGATTCAGCAACGGAAGAAGCGGTCCTTGATGTCGTAGTTGGACAGATGAAATCCAATTACCTTGAATACGGAGACCAATTGCTTTCGGGGTCCTTACCTATTTCCTATACTCAACAGTCAAAGGATGGGGTCTCATTCAAGCTCAGTGATGGAAAAATTTTTCTAAAAAGTGTGGTCCCTTTACGCATGTTACCTATGACGCGCATGATGGAAGCTCGTCAGACAGGAATGCCCATTCCAGATTCTGCGTACGTAAGCATTCCCACCGATGAATGGGTTCCTGCCAACATCAAGACCTTATATCAATCGGGTTCGGATCAATTTGTGCTTAAAAATGTTTTCTATCATGCCAGAAAGAACCTCAAAAAAGCAGCCATCAAAAATCAAGGGTTGGACTACCTGACCGTTCAAGTTAATTGCGGGAAAGAAAGCAAAACAATTAGGCTAAGAGGAGGACAAAACAATATGCCAAGTCCCGAGTATTTTCCATTAAATGGACTTTATATTCAATTAGAATACGGCGCTGTAAAACGTTCTATTCCGTTCAACGTCGTTTGCGAAGCTTTTGAATTGAAGAATTACCCAGGTTCCAACGCGCCATCTTCTTTTGAAAGCTATATTCGGATCGAAGACACCAAGAATAACTACCGTAGTAAGCGGCACATTTTCATGAACCATGTTACCGATTACGGCGGATATCGTTTTTTTCAATCATCCTACGAGTTAGACAATCCAGCCACGCCCGAGAACGAAGAAGGAACAAAGCTCAGCGTGAACCACGACACCTGGGGAACGAACATCACTTATTTCGGTTATTTGCTCATGTCGATTGGAATGATTCTTTCCATTTTTGCCCCTAAAAGTCGGTTTAGAGGCCTCAATGATGCGTTGGCAAAATTGAAAAAAAGTAGTTTAACGGCCTTGTTTCTTGTGCTCGGTTTCAACGTATTCTCGCAAGAAGACCCATCGAAAATCATGCACGTTGTATCCGAAGAACATTCGGAAGCCTTAGCTTCATTGTTGGTCCAAGATCCTGGGGGTAGAATAATGCCTTTGCACACGCTGTGCGATCAATTGTTGCGTAAAGTTTATGGTTCCAATCATTACAAAGATTACAATGCCGTGCAAACCGTTTTAAGCTGGCACATGTACGGAAGATATTGGATAAAACAGCCCATGGTATTGGTGCCCAGCGCGGTGAGAGAACGATTACATCTAAAAAAATACTGTTCGTTGAACGACTTAACCACGCCCGATAATCGTTTCAGATTCGAAAAAGAATACGCAACGGCTCATGGAAAAGCTGAAAAATTCCAAGACGAATTTGAGAAAAAACTCATCAAACTTACCGAGCGATTTCAAGTATTTCAAGGGGCAATTTCGTGGCAGTTTTTAACGATTATCCCGAAAAAGAACGACCCAAATAACCGTTGGTATGTTCCTATGAGTATGGAAATTCAAGGCGAAGACACTATCTCTAACTTAATAGCACTCAAATATTTTTATTCGCTCGTTGAGGCTTCAAGAAACCAAGATTACACCAATTCAAACAATCTTTTAGGTAATCTAAAACTTATTCAGCGTACGATTAGTAAACCCATCGTGCCTTCAGAGCAGAAGGTCGCGTATGAAATCCGATACAACAAACTTTCCATCTTCAAAACTGTTTATCAAAGTTACATTTTACTAGGTATTTTACTGCTCATCCTCTATATTACAGGGTTGTTCGGGTCCAATCGCCCGAGTCGAGCAAAAATTCTGCGCATTGTTAAAGCGGTGTTGATTTCTTTCAGTGCAATACTTTTTATCTACCACGGCACTGGGCTAGGATTTCGGTGGTATATTTCAGGTCATGCGCCCTGGAGCAATGGATATGAAGCCATTGTTTTCATTGCTTGGGTTACGGTGTTTGCTGGAACTCTGTTTTTACGAAAAATTGAGGTGTCCTTATCCGTTGCGCTCATACTTTCCTCGATGATGTTATTTGTTTCGGAAATGAATTTGTTAGACCCGGAAATCAGTCCATTGGTCCCTGTATTGAAATCCTATTGGCTTATGATTCATGTAGCCATCATTACTAGCAGTTATGCTTTTCTCGGGCTTTCATTTATTCTCGGACTGCTTTGTTTATGTTTTTACTTATTTCAAAACAAGAGCAACACCGTAAAACTTGGCAACCATATTCAGCAAATAACTGCGGTGAATGAAATGACCATGACCGTTGGTATTTTTATGCTAACAATTGGAACATTTTTAGGAGGAGTTTGGGCTAATGAGAGCTGGGGAAGGTATTGGGGTTGGGATCCAAAAGAAACCTGGGCCCTCGTTTCGATCTTGGTTTACGCCATAATATTGCATTTACGTTTCATACCTGGATTGAAAAGTCCTTTCGTGTTCAACTTGTGGGCTTTCTGGGGGTATTCCGCTATTTTATTCACCTATTTCGGCGTGAACTTCATGTTAGTCGGTTTGCATTCGTATGCCCAAGGAGACGGTCTAGGAAGTTTCCCAAATTGGTTAATATACACGATTATTTTCTTTGTAATGCTCAGCATCGTTTCTTACCTACGGTATAAAAAAGCGCATGCAACCACCTAAACTAATCCGGTGCTATGCAACCCTTTCATGAAAGCCAAGTAATTTTCGAGGACAATCACCTTTTGGTGGTGAATAAGTTGGTGGGGCAGTTGGTACAAGGAGATAAAACGGGAGATGTTTGCTTAGCCGATGAAGTTAAATCGTATCTCAAGGAAAAATACCAAAAACCTGGAAACGTTTTTTGCGGTGTAATTCATCGCCTTGATCGACCGACGTCAGGCCTTGTCGTTTTCGCTAAAACAAGTAAAGCATTAGAGCGCATGAACCTCCAATTTCAACAAAGGGAACCTCAAAAAATATATTATGCCTTAGTGGAAGGTGCCTTGACAGGTTCAGGCGAATTAATCCAAAACTTGTTGAAAAACGAATCCCAGAATAAAAGTTATGTGGTGGATGCTTCTAAAGGAAAACGAGCAGTTTTGAGGTATGAAGTATGCCATAAATATACCCACTATACCCTCGTTAAAATAGCACTTGATACAGGTCGACACCACCAAATTAGGTGTCAAATGTCGCACTTGGGTCATCCTCTAAAAGGGGATTTGAAGTATGGAGCCAAAAGAGCCAATGCTAATCAGGGCATTTGTCTCCATTCGGGAGAATTGAGCTTCACCCATCCTGTGAGCCATCATAAGATGGAATTTAGTGCTGCTATTCCAAACGATGGTAATTGGATTCAATAAAAAATGGCTCCCGAAGAAGCCATTTGAACTAAAGTTTAAGCAAAATTAGTTATTGGTAGGTGCGCCGCTGTTGTTAACAGGAACTCCTGATTCTGGAGCAGGACCAACTTCTCCTTTGATTTTAACGATTTTTTCTGGCTCGTTTACCGCATTCGAAGAAATCGTAACACTTTTGTTGATAGGACCTGAACGCTTTGTATCGTATTTCACTTTGAGCGTTCCTTTTGCTCCTGGAGCGATGGGTTCTTTCGGCCATTCAGGAACGGTACAACCACATGAACCTTTTGCGTTAGAAATGATCAATGGCTCATCTCCTGTATTGGTAAATTCGAACGTACAGTTTGGATCACCATCGTACTTGATATTTCCATAATCATGCACTTCTTTGGAGAAGGTGATTTTTGGTCCTTTGTCGATGGTAGTACCTTGTGCGTTAACCGCAAACGCAGCTAATACTAAACTTAGCGAAAGAAAAAATTGTTTCATGGGTTTTGTTTTTTTAAATTATACTGCTCCAAAGATAGAACCAATGTCGAAATTAGGCAAAATTTTAACACATCATTAACAGCGCTCTAATTATCTAGACTGCTTTCGATTGACATATTCCATCCAGGGTAAATCAAGGTATTTGAGACGTTCTTTGACGGCTTGTTTTTTATCCTCTGAATATTTGGAATCCTTCAATAACTGGGTGTAATATTTTCTCACTGCGGCGGTATCTCTTGGTGTAATGAACATATCGTAGGCCGAAGCCATACTTTCCAACAACAACGTTTTATTCACATAATTGGGATAAAGCCGCAGTAAGCTGTCTCCGCAAGCAACGCTTTTGCGCTGTGCGTTTAAGCCCGAGTAAATCATGTGGAGTTTGAACAAGCAATCCGCGGAATACGGATCCTTTGGAAATGACTTAACGTAAGCCTCCAAACGGTTAATTAATTCAATTTGATTCAAGTTATAAGCTGCAGGTTTTACCTTAGACGGGTCCAGTTTTGCGATAGAATCCTCCATTTGAACAATACTTTCTTGCATGGCTTTGGGAGTGTTTGGTGCAGCATTTGATACCTCATTTGTGCCGTTATTGCGGCATGATACCATTAAGGCAACAAGCGAAATAATTACGATGTTGAAGATTTTTTTCATTTTTTTCCCGAATAAAATTTCAGTTTATAATCCATACTTACTTGGCCATCAGCAATGAGCTTTAGGCGTTTTTGAATCAATTTTTTCTTTAGGGGATTTAATCGGTCTGTGAATAAAACGCCTTCAATGTGGTCATATTCGTGTTGAATAATGCGAGCAGCGTATCCGTGAAAGGTTTCTTCTTTGTACTCCCAATGCTCATTATAAAACGAAAGCACTACCGATTCTTTCCGGCTCACATTTTCCCGAATTTTTGGAATGGACAAACAACCTTCCTGAAAAGACCAGAATTCTCCAAACTCCTGTACAATTTTTGGATTAATAAACACCTGTTTAAATGTTTCGATGCCCTTGGCTCTTGGATCGGGCTCTTCTCCTTCTTCATCCGCAAAAGGAGCTCCATCAACCACGAATAAACGAATATTAATTCCGATTTGAGGGGCAGCTAATCCCACCCCTTTTGCATGGTACATGGTTTCGTACATGTTCTCGATTAATGTGGAAAGTTGGTCGTAATCCGGGGTAATTTCCAAGGAGTTTTTCTTTAGGAGCGGATCACCGTAAGCAACAATGGGTAAAATCATAATGACTACAAAAATAACTCAGTTCGATGAATTTTCACGTTCCAGGAGGTAATCTTGTAAAATGAGTGCTGCACTGACTTTATCGATCAGTTCTTTATCCTTGTTCATCCGTTTCTTTCCCATCAATTGAATAGCCCGAGATGCACGTTTCGAAGTATACCTTTCATCTTGCAGAAAAACAGGAACCCCCTGAAATTCTTTTTCAAGAACCTCTTTCAATAAAAGAACATTTTGCGTCACATGCGTGGGCTCACCATTCAACGAAAGAGGAAAACCTAACACCAAGCAGACTATCCCTTGGGTACCATGGAAGGACTTTAACCAATCCAATAATTTTTCACTCGAAACGGTACAATGAGGCGAAGCAATTCTTTGCTCAGCATCCGTAACCGCAATTCCTGTTCTTTTGAGTCCAAAATCAATGCCTACCATTACTGCCATCAGTGCAAAAATAAGGAATCACTTGTTCAACTAAACAAACCAAAGGAGATGTCAATTGTTAGTTAAGCGGGATGACAACCATAATCCCTCTGATTTTTTCTACTTTTGCAGTGTAAAATTTTTTATGAAACAATTTACCTACATTTTGTTCATGGCCCTTTTGATGGTGGGTTGTTCACCCGCCGATCGACAACGGTTAAGTTTGGGAAATGATAAGGCTCCCATTACGGGCAAAAAAGAACAACTATTTAACGGTCAGTGGGAATACGATTCCCTCATCAATGTTATCGATACAACCCGCATTTTGGCCGATTTTTACAGCCTGGAGTACTCCGATAGCCATCAAAACAACCGCTATGCAAAGGGTAAATTAAATGCCAAAAATGCTGTTGTCATGATGGAAATGGAAGAAACTTATGCAAAAGGCCTTCAGATAATCACACGCTATTATTATTCAGGTGATTTACTATTTTACGCTCAACAGATCGTCAAAGATTATCAAAAAGAAAAAAACGGTTTCATGGAAGTGTATTCCTATTTTGGCAATAATAAAAAAGTGATCGTTTCAGCTTCTCGTATGGGCAACGATGAAGAAGATATGCTTTCCAAGCCTTCGATTGTTTGTAAAAAAGTTGCCTTTGATCCGAAAGAGGCCTTGGAATTAGTCAATCAAAAAGGAAAATACGAAACCCGATTTCAGGGCACTTTGGAAACCGAACGCCTCAAATTCATCGTTGTTGGAACCAAAGGAAATCCAACGATTCAAACAGCTATTGCCTATAATAAAGATTTTCCCTTAGCAGTGCATTTGGCTGCAAATGAGGCTCAATATCTAAACCGATTGTTGAAAGTTGAATTTCAAAAAGTTACCGGTGAAAATGGATTTACGTATCAGGGATTAACCGGGTTAAAACTCATGGATGAAAACGAATAACTGGCACTTTACTTTGGTGGCCCTTTTGGCTGCCTTTTCCCTACAACTGCATGCACAAACCTTGACGATATCGGGTGTGGTCAACGACTCAACTGGCACCGCCCACCTGAATAAGGCTGTTGTTTCATTAATTCGCTTGAACGATTCCACGTTGTTGGACTTTCAACGGACTGGGGAAAACGGAAGCTTTCACTTCAGCACAAGGTTGGACACGTTTATCGTATTAATTGAACATCCTCAATTCGAGTCTAAAACCATGTATGTTTTCGGTAATCCTCAAGAATTGGACATAGAAATACCTTTCATACGAATGGGCGTCAAGGTGAAAAATCTTGCCGAAGTCGTCGTTCAAGGGAATAAAAACCGTGTATATTATAAAGGAGACACACTCGTCTATGTTGCCGACAGCTTCAAGGTTGCCGAAAACGCAGTAGTTGAAGACCTTTTGAAAAAACTACCAGGTATCAAAATTGACGAAAACGGACAAATCACCTCTCAAGGTCGAGAGATCAGCCAAGTATTGGTGGACGGCGATGAGTTTTTTGGTTCCGACCCAACGATTGCCACCAAAAATTTAGGAGCCAAAGGCGTAGAATCGGTTCAAATTTATGAAAAGAAAGCACAAGACAATACCTCTGGCATGGACGAGAAGATTCAAATCATGGACTTAAAACTCAAAGCTGATGCGAAGCGAGGTTACTTTGGAAAGGCATCGATTGCCACGGATGGGGGCTTAATTGGGAATCCCACCACTAATTTTCCTTTTTGTGAGGGGGAATTATTGTTTAATCGTTTCGACAAAAAACAAAAATTTTCGGTGTTCTTTTTGAGTTCAAACACCCCTCGTTCGAATTTCAGGTTTGGTGATATGAACAAGTTTGG
>JBJTXE010000364.1:0-2223 GCA_046082075.1 Bacteroidota bacterium | reverse complement strand
GAAATCATCATTCATTTGACCCCTGGGGTTTCTCCGGACAAGACCATTGATGCCTTATACGCGTTCACGGATTGTGAGGTGTCGATTTCTCCTAATTCCTCCATCATTGATGGCGAAAAGCCACGGTTTTTGGGGGTGTCGGAGATTTTAAAAATTAATACCGACCACACCGTTGCCTTGCTCAAACTTGAACTGGAAATCCGCCTAGATGAATTAGAGCGGCAATGGCATTTCTCGACTTTAGAAAAGTTGTTCATTAACCATGAAATGTACATTGACTTTAAGCTCTACAGTGATCGTGAGTCCTTGTACATCTACCTCTATGAGCGGTTTAAACCATTTAAAAAGCAATTAATCCGTGAGATTGTTGATGAGGACCTTCATAAATTGACGCAAATTCCGATGATTCGAATCACGCGTTTTGACGGAGCGAAAGCCGATGAAGCCTTGCTGAAAATCGAAGAAGAGATGGCCCAGGTAAAACACCAACTAGAGAATTTGGTGGATTATGCTGTGGAGTATTTCAAAGATTTGAAAAAGCGTTTCGGGCAAGGTAGAGAGCGTAAAACGGAAATTAAAGTGTTCGATACCATCAGTGCCACCAAGGTCATCATCGCTAACCGCAAATTGTACGTTGACGCCGAGGAAGGATTCATTGGTTATGGTTTGCGGAAGAATGAACCCGTGGGGGATTGTTCCGAAATCGATGACATCATTTGTTTTTTCTCTTCGGGAAAAATGATGGTAACGAAAGTCGCCGATAAGAAATTTGTGGGCAAAGGATTAGTTTATGCTGCAGTTTGGAAAAAGGGCGACACCCGTACCATTTACCACATGTTCTATCAGGATGGACTAGGAGGGGATACCTACATGAAACGGTTCTATGTTAACTCCATTACTAGGGATACCGAATACGATTTAACCAAAGGAACGAAAAGTTCCAAACTCCTGTATTTCTCCGTTCATCCCAACGGCGAGCGTGAGGTCATAACGGTGTTACTGCGCCCTCGTCCACATTTGAAGCGCTTGAAATGGGACATTGATTTAGGGGAATTGTTGATTAAAGGAAGAAATTCTGCGGGCAACAGGGTGACTAAGGAAATTGTGCAGAAAATCGTACAAAAAGAAGTAGGGGGAAGTACTTTAGCTGCCCGTAAGATTTGGTATGACGAGGTGGTTGGGCGTTTAAATGACGAAGGTCGAGGTCGCTTTTTGGGCGATTTCAAAGGCGATGACCGCATCCTTACGCTCTATAAAAATGGCGATTACCGCTTAAGTTCCTTCGATCTTTCTAATCATTTTGACGAGGACATGTTTCACCTCGAGAAATGGGTGCCTCGACGTCCTATTTCGTGCGTGTATTTCGACCCAGAGAAGGAAATTAATTTCGTTAAGAGATTCTTGTGCGAAGTGCTTTCCGACAAACGCGTTTCGTTCATTAGCGAGACAGAAGGTTCGTATTTACAGGCGGTCTCAACTGCCTACCGTCCAGAGGTTCGCGTGGTCTTTAATAAATTGCTCAAAGAAACCAAGAACCTTCCCGATTTAGTATTGAACTTGGCCGACATGATCGACGTTAAAGGGATGAAAGCCCAAGGAAATCAAGTGACCAAAATGAAGGTCAAGGAAATTCTTCTTACGCACCCTATTGGCGAAGGCAAAGAGCCATGGCCAATGGAAGAGGAGGTGCCTTTTGAGATTGAAGGAGCAATCGAGAAGGGGACAAGCGATGAGGAATCGGCTGATGGTGAAACCTCGGTAGAATGGGATTTCACCAAGAAAAACGACGACGATAACCCAACCTTATTTGATTAAAGGGATACGATGGTGCGCCCGAAACATCTTGTCCTTTTTTTGGTCATCCATTTAAATACAATTTACGCTCAAGATAGTTGTCGTTTGCATGTTTCTTACAGTTTTGGAATGCAACGAATGGACTTCTTTCATCAACTCGGGTTAACGCTTAGAATGAAGTCGTTCCGTATGGAAATCCAACAAGCCTTTGGTCAGCGCAGTGCAGCGTCTGGTACCTTGTTCTCCCAAACGGGTCTGCAGTGCTCTTATCCATTCGCTCGAAAGGTGCTGGAATTTTCGCCGTATCTTCGGCTGAATTACGGTAGGCTGGCAGCGCCCTTTGCCTTTAATTATTACCGCATGGAACTCGGGCACCAACTCAGCTTGCCTCTGCATCGAAGGCACATTTTTCCCTTGGACCCCTTTCTT
>JBJTXE010000363.1:0-4684 GCA_046082075.1 Bacteroidota bacterium | reverse complement strand
TAAAAATATGGTTGACATTTTTTTTAGTACATTTACGAAAAGAATTCTATGAAACAAATTACCCTACTTTGCATTGCTCTTTCATTGAGCACCTTGTCCTTGGGACAAAACAAAAAAACTAAAACCTACCACGGTGTTGAGTTTTTCACGGAAACTTCCATCAATGAAACACCGGTCGTAATCAATGGAGCTGGCGTAAGGACCAAATACTTCATGAACATGTATGTTGGTGCTTTGTACCTCAAGAAAAAATCCAAAGAGGCATCCACCATCATCAATGCGGATGAAGAAATGGGAATTCACATTCGTTTGGTTTCCAGCATGGTAACACGGGAACGTTTTAAAGAATCTGTGACCGAAGGGTTTAAAAATGCCAGTTCCGGTAAAGCCACGGCGGATGAACAGAAGAAGTTCATGGCTTATTTAAGTGAGGAGTTCAAGGATCAAGACAAAATCTACCTTGATTACGTTCCAACGGTGGGTACTAAAATTTACAAGAACAGCGAGCTTAAGGGGACCATTCCGGGGTTGGAGTTCAAAAAAGCCCTTTTTGCCATTTGGCTTGGTTCGAATCCTGCCCAAGAAAGTTTGAAAAACGACATGTTGGGTAAAGAATAAGGCAGAATGAACTATTGCGGTTGGAGTTTGTTCCTTCAATAAATTCCGTTCATGCGCTTTCTATTTTCAGGTTTACTTTCGACGATTGTTCTCTTAAGTTTCGCTCAAAAAGGTGTGGTCCGTGGTTTCACGGTTAACGCCGCCAATAATCAACCCTTAACAGGGGTTAAAGTGTTTATTGTTGAGCTTTCCAAAGGAACGCTTTCTGATTCTTTGGGAGGTTTTGAATTCAACAACATTCCTCCCGGTGTTTACACCTTCAGGGCATCGTCGATTGGTTATAACACCGCCTTTCAAAACGAAATTACCGTAACCAACGCACGTACTGTCAATCTGGTGTTGTCTTTGGAAGAGGTTTTTACAGGTAAAGACGCCGACGAGGTGGTCGTGAAAGGTCCAAAATTCGTTCGAAATATCGAATCTCCTGTGTCATTGAAGTCCTTAAACTCTACCGAAATTGAACGACTTCCTGGTGCAAACCGCGATGTAAGTAAGGTGATTGCCGCACTACCAGGAGTTGCCTCGCGTGCTACCTTCCGAAACGATATCATCATCCGTGGAGGGTCTCCGGGTGAAAATAAATTTTACTTGGATGGAATAGAAGTTCCGAACATTAACCATTTTGCAACGCAAGGTTCCAGTGGTGGTCCTGTGGGTTTGTTGAATGTAAATTTCATCAATGAAGTAGATTTTTACTCGGGAGCATTTCCTGCTAACCGAGCCAACGGACTGAGTAGCGTACTTGCTTTTAAGCAAAAAGAAGGTAATGAGGACGGACTCATTACCAATTTCGCTTTAGGCTCAAGCGATGCTGCCCTCACCTTTGACGGTCCATTGGGTAAAAAGGCTAATTTCATCTTTTCCGCAAGAAGGTCCTATTTGCAATTTCTTTTTGCAGCCCTAAAACTGCCCATTTTACCAACCTATAACGACTTTCAGTACAAAGTCAACCTGAACCTCAACGCCAAAAACCGCATTTCGTTCATTGGCTTAGGGGCCATCGATCAATTCGCCTTGAACACTAAGGTGAATGAAGGAAGCACTGATACCGCGCAAGTTGAATACAACAATTTTTTGCTTGGAAATATACCTATGCAAAGCCAGCGGAATTATACAATGGGGGTGAATTACCAACATTTCAGCGAACACGCTATTCAAACCGTTGTGGTTTCTCGCAACATGTTGAACAACGAAGCTTATCGCTATAAAGATTTGGTGGAAACCCCAGCCAATCTGTTGCAAAATTATGCATCGTTTGAAGCTGAAAATAAGGTGCGCTTGGAACATACATATCGAAAAAATGGATTTCGATGGAACGTAGGAGGGGGGTATGAGTACGCTCGTTATCGCAACGAATCTTACTTAAATATTACCGTTCAGGGACAACCCTTTACCGTGAATTACGCATCGGATTTGTTCTTGAGTAAATACGCTTTCTTTTCTCAAGTGAGTCAATCGCTCTTTAAGGAGCATTTGAATGTTTCATTGGGGTTACGCATGGATGGTACGAATTATTCCAAAGAAATGCGCAATCCTTTCGACCAGCTTTCTCCATCGCTGTCGTTGAACTACCGCATCAACGATTTTGTAGCCATCAACGCCAATGTTGCTCGCTATCATCAATTACCTTCCTACACCATCCTTGGTTTCCGCGACAATGCGGGGAACTTGGTGAATCAAATGAACGGGCTGAAGTACCTGCGTGCCGACCATTTTGTTCTGGGTGCCGAATATCGAACGAAGCAAAGTTCGCGTTTTACCTTAGAAGGTTTTTATAAAAATTATTCGCGTTATCCTTTCAGTTTGAAGGATTCGATTTGTTTGGCCAATTTAGGGTCGGATTTTGGGGTAGTGGGCAACGAGGCTGTTAAAAGCATTTCTACTGGTAGAACCTATGGAGGTGAGTTTTTGTTTCAACAGAAATTGTACAAAGGATTCTATGCAGTGTTAGCTTACACCTTTGTAATTTCTGAGTTTAAAGATAAGAATGACCAATATGTTCCAACCGCATGGGATAGCCGTCATATTGTTTCTTTGACCGGAGGAAAAAGGTTCATGAAAGGTTGGGAATTGGGGATGCGTTGGTTGTTTTCCGGAGGTTCTCCTTACACGCCTTACGACGTACCAACTTCAAGTTTAATCGCCAATTGGAACGTCAATGGCATAGGATTATTGGATTATAATCAATTGAATACACAGCGCGAATCCAATTTTCATCAATTAAATGTTCGCGTCGACAAAAAACTTTTCTTAGATAAATTTAACTTGAATTTTTACTTGGATATCCAAAACGCTTACGGATATAAAACCAAGGTTGCCCCCATATTATTGTTACAAACGGATGCTAACGGAGCCCCCATCGTTGATCCGAATGATCCTTCTAGGTATTTAACCAAAACCATCGAAAATACCTCTGGTATTGTTCAGCCAACCATAGGAATTATCGTTGAGTTTGCCACACGCAAAAGGGCCTTGCCTAAAACCCTGAATATGCAGTAATCTGACCGGCATTACGGACGATAAAGTCCGAAAGCTCGTTGGATTTTTCAAATTGGCTTCGGGCAAATTCCACGAATTCAGGACTCCTGTAAAACGTTTGGGACATCTTTTCACGGTAGTTTGAAACGATGGTGCTTTTGTCGGTTTTACGTTGAGGATTTCGATCTAAGTTGCGTTGTACGCTGGCTAAATAATATGCTACGCTAGCCGAATATTGCTCTTGCCATTGGGGATCGTTGAGGTAGGTGCTCGACCATTTCTCCAACGCTTGATTGTTAAATCGGAGGTCCTTGCTTTCCGGGTAAGCGTTCTCGATATTGTTGGCATTCGAAGGTATTGTTTTTTCCTTCTTAGTAGTTTTTTGGGGTAACGGTTGCTTCGTGTTCGAAGGAATTTCGTTCGGGATAATTGCCTTCTCAAGCGTGTCAGATACCTCTTTTTTTTGTATCACCTCTTGATCGATTTTTTTTGTTCCTTCGCTTGAAGGTTGATTGTTTTCCTCGGTGCATGATTCGATGAAAAAAGGAACCGCAAGTAAAAGGAGGGGAATGTATCGCTTCATTTCGTTCAAGTTTTATGGACAAAAAAGATTACCTATCTTTGCACCAAAATACAAAATAATGACCACGAACAGAACTTTTACCATGTTAAAACCCGATGCCATTGAAAACGGTCATATGGGTAAAATTATCGACATGATTTTGCAAGACGGCTTTGCCATCAAAGCCATGAAATATACGCGGTTGAGCAAAGAACAAGCCAGCGAATTTTATGCGGTTCACAAAGAGCGTCCATTCTACGGCGAATTGGTGGAATATATGACTTCTGGTCCCATCGTAGCGGCAATTTTGGAAAAAGAAGACGCGGTAGCTTCTTTCCGTAAATTGATCGGATCTACAGATCCAGCGGAAGCGGCTGAAGGGACGATTCGTAAAGCATATGCGGAAAGCAAAGGCAGAAATGCCGTTCACGGAAGCGATTCCGATGAGAACGCAGCAATTGAAGGTGCTTTCCATTTCGCGCCTTCTGAGATTTTTTAATTTTCGTAATAACTTTTGCCAAAGACCACCCGAGTGTGGTCTTTTTTATGCCCAATGAAGAATCAAGAAGCCACGGAAAAACGCCGAACTTTCGGCATCATCTCCCACCCCGATGCGGGTAAGACCACGTTGACCGAAAAATTATTGCTGTTCGGGGGTGCAATACAAACGGCGGGTGCGGTTAAGAACAATAAAATTAAAAAAACCGCTACTTCGGATTTTATGGAAATTGAGAAGCAACGAGGGATTTCCGTTGCTACCTCCGTCATGGCTTTTGAGTATAACCAAAAGCAAATCAATATTTTGGATACCCCTGGTCACAAGGACTTCGCCGAAGATACTTTTCGTACCTTGACGGCCGTTGACTCGGTGATTTTAGTGATAGATTGCGCCAATGGGGTGGAGGAACAAACCGAACGTTTAATGGCGGTTTGCCGCATGCGCAAAACTCCTGTGATTATTTTCATCAATAAGTTGGACCGCGACGGAAAAGAAGCCTTCGATCTTTTGGATGAACTCGAAAAAAC
>JBJTXE010000362.1:0-5260 GCA_046082075.1 Bacteroidota bacterium | reverse complement strand
TGCATGGCCGTTTACGACAAGCAGTAATTTATTGTTGAGTCATTGAAAAGACGGCTTAGGCCGTCTTTTTTTTTGTAGTTAATTATGATAGAAGTATTCCTTTTTTGTTAAATCTCGGCAGAAATGCCATTTCATCTACCTTTATAGAATTTGGTAAGAAAAGAAACTTCTTGTCATAAAGGACCTCATCAATCCAAAAACTTACCCAATATTCATTGTATAATCCAAATACCTCGGGGACAATTAATTCAATCTTTGCATATTCCTCAGGCAATAATACCTCTAACGAATGGCGTAATGTCGCTGTTTTTAGGGCCTCCCCAGAAAGTAAATTCTCTCCGAAACCAACACTGGTTACAATAATCCCTTCCATGATGTCTCTTCGGTCATTGAGCAAATAAACAGCAAACTCTGCGTTATCGTTCTCTTCTAACAACGCTAAAAAAACTCCTTCAACTTGAGGGATTAAATCTTTAGTTCTCATGTAATTCACCTATTTGAAATTCGAATAATTTACTTAATCTTTCCACTATTTGCTGCTTCACAATTTCGATATCCACTGGAGCCGATAATTCACGGGCAATCGAGGTTACAGATTTATCAGATATTCCACATGGAACAATATGGTCAAAGTAGGACAGATCCGTATTTACATTAAATCCGATTCCATGCATGGTTACCCATCGAGAACACTTAACCCCAAAAGCAGCAATTTTGCGGGAAGGATTGCCTAGGATCCAAACACCGGTCAAGCCTTCGATTCGCCGAGCGTTTATACCAAAATACAATAAGGTTTGTATCACTGATTCTTCCAAAAATCGCATATATTTATGGATATCCGTGAAAAACTGGTCTAAATCGAAAATAGGATAAATTACTAATTGCCCAGGCCCATGATACGTAATATCACCGCCTCGATTGATTTTATAGAAACGAGCATCGATATCCTTCAACCTTCTTTCATCCGCCAATAGATTATCGACAACACCACTTTTTCCTAAAGTATACACGTGTGGATGTTCGCATAAAATAAGATGGCAAAGAGGTCTTTGGACGCCTAAACGCTTTTGTTCAATGACCTCATTGAAGAGTTTTTCTTGATAATCCCACGCTTCCTTATAATCAATTAACCCTAGATCATGAAGCCTTACATTGGCCAAACTCATTACATTTTGCCCAATTCGGACTTTAAAAAGTCGATAATCTCAATGTCCATAATATCGGCGCCATTCCTTTCGCATAGATAAAAGGAAGCCCAATCCACCAAATGGATAAGATACAAGGATCTTTCAACTAATGATTGACCCTTCGCCTCTACCATAAACAATGTGTTCGACCTTCTCTTAACCGCATTCATACTGATTTCAAAGCGTTTTTTATTGCGAGGGTGAAGGTCTTCTGCTATAAAAAACACTGGTGCAAAACGTTCATCGCCGCCACCCCATCCAACAAGTTCGTTGTGATTCATTTCAGGAATAACATGACTCCAACCCAAATATTTCGAATTTTCATTGAATTGTTGGCGAGCCCTTACAATGACTCCTTCGTATTTCGTTTCTCCATAAAACACCCCAACTTTACCGTACAAGTAATCCGAAAGTTCCTCGGCAATGCTCATGATAGCCTTCTGCTCCGACTGAATTAACAAAATGCTGCTCTTTATTTCCCTTAAAACCCGATTAGCAATTAGTCCTTGGGCATTAAAATAATGAACTAACTGAACTAGGGAATATGCTAATGCACTACGGGGCGGGTTTCCTCCAGGAACAATAACACAATCGTAGCCATTAATTTCACAAAACTGCGCTAAATGACCCCCACTTGTAACGCCAAAAATGAATGCTCCTTTACGATGTGCTTCATCCAATGCCATCGTAGTCTCTTCGGTATTGCCAGAATAGGACGAACCTATCACCAAAGTATTTGGACCGACAAACGCAGGAAGGGTATATTCATTGACAAGCGTAAGGGGGACTTGCAATTCATCTTGCACCCAATTGCTGACAATTTTAGCGCCAATACCTGAGCCTCCCAGTCCACAAATAACTATATTATCAATCGGTTTCTCCGGTTGTTTAAACGAATATTTTTGGGCGATTTCAAACGCTTCGTCTAATTGCTGCGCGAAAGTTGCTATAAGTTCTTTCATGTTGCTTTTTTATAAAGGTATATTTCCATGTTTCTTCTTGGGTAAATTCTCTGCTTTTTTCTCCAACATACTGAAACCTTGAATAAGTTTGGCGCGGGTTTCTCGTGGGAGAATCACATCGTCAACAATGCCCCGTTCTGCTGCTCTGTAGGGATTTGCAAAGGTGTCGGCATACTCAACTTCTTTTTCTCTCCACTTTTGTTCAGGATCCTCTGCGTTTAAAATATCACGTCTAAAAATAATTTCAGCGGCTCCTTTGGCTCCCATCACTGCAATTTCTGCTGTTGGCCAAGCAAAACTCAAATCCGCCCCTAACGACTTTGAATTCATTACGCAATAGGCTCCGCCATATGCCTTTCGCGTAATAACGGTAATGCGAGGAACCGTTGCTTCAGCAAATGCATACAACAATTTAGCTCCATGGGTAATGATTCCATTCCATTCTTGGTCCGTTCCAGGTAAAAACCCAGGGACATCCTCAAGAATCAACAATGGAATATTAAAAGAATCACAAAAGCGCACGAAACGAGCCCCTTTTCTTGAGGCGTTAATATCCAAGACCCCAGCAAGTTCAGAGGGTTGATTCGCTATAATACCCAGGGTCCGGCCTTCAAGCCTCGCAAAACCAATAACAATATTTTTTGCATAATCCTCTTGTACCTCCATGAAGGAGTTGTCATCAACTAAACAATCCAAAATTCTACGACAATCATAAGGTAAGCCGTTGTTCTCAGGGAGCACTGTTTCTATTCGCTCAATTTTCTCGGGAGCAAAAGTAAAAACGGAAGGGTTAGGTGCATCTTCATAAGCATTTTGCGGTAGATACGTTAATAACGATCGTACTTTTTTTAGACATTCCACATCATTCCCAGCTACAAAATGATTGACTCCACTTCGCTCTGCATGAGTCTTTGCGCCGCCCAAATCTTCTGAACTAACTTCTTCATGGGTAACCGTTTTTACGACATTAGGTCCAGTAACAAACATGTAGGAAGTGTCTTCAACCATGAACACAAAGTCCGTTAAGGCTGGAGAATATACTGCCCCGCCAGCACAAGGCCCCATGATTAAGGATAACTGGGGAACCACACCACTGGCCCTTGTATTTCGAAAGAAAATCTCAGAATATCCCGAAAGAGATACCACCCCTTCTTGAATTCTTGCTCCACCTGAGTCATTGAGACCAATAATTGGTGCGCCGTTCTTGAGGGCTAAATCCATTATCCTACAAATCTTAGCAGCATGCGTTTCGCTCAATGAACCACCTAAAACAGTGAAATCTTGCGCAAATACGTACACTAATCTTCCGTGAATCTTTCCAAACCCTGTAAGTACACCATCACCAGGAAACCGTTGCTGATCAAGCCCGAAAGAATTGGATCGATGTTCGACAAAGGCCCCAATTTCTTGGAATGAATTTTCGTCCAACAGTAAAATAATCCGTTCGCGCGCCGTTAACTTGCCTTGTGCATGATGCTTCTTTACCCGTTCATCGCCCCCACCTTGTTGGGTTAAATCGCGATTTTTTAGTAATCTTTGGTTGATTTCACTCATAAAAAGCAAAAATAAGTTAAATCACGAAAACATCTTGAGGAAACATAAGAATTACGAGTAACGAAAGAAAAATAAGTAAGAGAGAAAGGTAAAAATCCTGAAGCCCTAAAGCATTTGCCGCAAAGAGTATCACTATTGTGGCAATTCGGGCAACCATTGCGTTTTTTCGTTGAAAGAAATAAACCCCCATTTTTTTTTCGGTAGACCATTTTAACCATTCACCCAAAACGATCATGGGTAACAAAAAATAACCTTGAGGAAGACCTGCATCTTCGTAAAAAAAGAAGTCCATAAAACTATCCTTGACAGAACCGTTTATGGCCATTATCAACCACATAACCATAGCACATTCCACGCATTGTAGAAGGGTATGACTCCAAGAATTTCGGCGAACAGGATGAATCTGCCCAACCACAATGGATGTCAATCCATCTAATACCATGAACCAAAGCAAAAACGAGGTGTTCCATTGCCAAAATAAGACACCTATTACTGGCAGGAATAGTTCGGCAATTATTCTCTGTAAGCGTTGATCCATTGCTATTTTTGCAGCGCCCTTACCCGGTCTTTCGTGAGGGAATATTCCGGATTAATTTTCAATACTTTCGCGTAGGTTAGAAGGGCATTCGTACGGTCTTTTCTTTCCTCATATAACAATCCCAAATTGTGCAAGCTCTCAATATGTTTGGGATTAATATCCAAAGCAACGCTATACCAATGCATGGCACTATCAAGATCTCCCTCATTAAATTGTTTTATGGAGGCAAGATGAAAATAGGATTCGCATATCGTACTGTCTAACTTTGCCATTCTTCGATAAAATCTTTTAGCATCTTTGATGTTATTAAAATTCTCATAAGCGAATGCCAAGGAGTAACATGCCTCCGTATTCTTCGGCTGTAGTTGACTCGCGGTGGTAAAATACTCAATGCACAGCGGATTGTTTTCGTATTGATAAATGGTTCCTAGCATCATGTACCCTAGAAAAAACTTGCGATCTTGTTGCACTGCGGTTTCATAGGATGACTTTGCAAATTTATAATTACCCTCCCTTAAATAAATAGACCCTTTTAAAACATAGGCGTCTCGATATCTCGGATTAATTCTTAAGGCTTTATTCAACCAGCCAAATGCCGCCTCATTGCCTCCAAGGTTTGCACATACTCCAGCAATCCCCACCATCGCTTTTAAATTCGTAGAGTCCTTGCTTAACACCTTAACGAAGTGATATTGCGCTGTAGTAAAGTCCGATGCGCCAACATTCTTCTTGTTGATGAGGCCTAGAGCGTATAAAAGCCTTGATTCCGTGTTGTTGCTATCCAGTCTAAACGCCCTTGCAGCATCTTGTAAAAGCAAGATATAATTCATGGAGTCAAGGGAGCGGTTGGCCCTTTGGTGCAGCAATTCAACGCTGTCTGGATAGCGTTTGATTGCCTCGTCCAACGACATCGGTTTAAGTGAAGAAGACTTGGTGTTTTGACAGCCATAAAGTGCTCCGATCAGTAGGGTAAAAAAAACAGCTTTATGCATGGCTCAAAAGTACGAAAAGCCGTAGTT
>JBJTXE010000361.1:0-2077 GCA_046082075.1 Bacteroidota bacterium | reverse complement strand
ATGAACAACACTGTGCTCAACGCATTGATCGATTATTAACTGCACCGTCCATTTGCTGCTGGTAATCATAGTTCAAAAGTATTTAATTCAGCAAAGATATGAGGGTATTGCTCTTGTTCTCGGTTTCTATCCATTCAGCTTCCGGGTCGGATTCAGCGGTGATTCCTGCACCGGCATAGGCGTGCAACATTCCATCTATGATTTGAGCGCAGCGAAGGTTGACATAACAATGGGTTTGGTCATTACCCATGAAACCAATAACTCCGGTATATAATTCACGCTGGTGCTTTTCCAACGCTTTGATCGATTCTTGGGCGAGGTAAGGAGGTATGCCGCAAACTGCAGGGGTAGGATGCATCCTGCGAATGAGTTCATGGGTTATGTCCCTTTGTGATTCAAACCAAACATCCGTTCTCAGGTGGGTAACAGGTCCTGCTTCATGGTTGTAAGGTCCATTGGTTTCGTATTCCAACCGCATGCTTGAAAGAATTTCCTCGAGGTAGTCAGTTACGATACGCTGCTCAACGATTTCTTTGTCTTGCCATTGCGGAACGCCTTCGTTGGGGCGCGTACCCGCAAGGGACATTAGGAAATAATGGTCCTGTATTCTTCGGAGTAAAACTTCAGGACTAGCACCAATCCATTCACCCAATTTGAGGTCGTTGAAATAATAAACAAATGCATTGGGGTAGGCATCGCACATTGCTTCGAATAGGTCCGTTGGGTTCGTTTGCTCTAACGGTTTACTGATAACACGGGATAGAACCATTTTAACCAATCCAAGCTGATCGATCGCTCGTTGTATTTTTAATACGGCTTGTGTGAAGGAAGCATGATCCATGTTGTGCGGCTTGATCTTTTTTGGATGCAGTACCTCCCGGGCTTGCTTCATGGGATGAAAGGCATAAAATTGTTCTGCGTCGGCGTCGCTCACGACAAATCCCTGGAAATCGTGCATAGATTTTACGGGGAGAAACACCCCGTGGGATCGAACTATTTCGTGGCCTGGAATCCTGTAAAGCAACATTAGGCTTGTTTTATTATCCGCATGATGGTCAAACGTCCGGTGCAGACCAATTGTTCAGTGGAGGTTTCATGGATCTTAACCTCCCATACGTGGGTGGATCCACCCGCATGAAGTAGGGTTCCAGTGGCAACAACGCTTCCGTTCCTAACGGCTTTTAAGTGTTCGGCATGGATGGAAAGTCCAACGGGTCTTTCCCCGGTGCCTTGGGCCATTAAAAAACTCCCGAAAGACCCTACGGTTTCTATGAGGGCTGCCGAAGCTCCACCGTGCAAAATACCCATGGGTTGATGGGTCCGCTGATCCACGGGCATGCTGAATTTGAGGTAGTTTTCCCCAAGTTCAACGCATTGAATGCCGAGGGTTTCCATCAGCGTATTGCGGTTCAGAGCATTAACTTCTTCTAGTGAAAATTGTGAAAAATCCATGCTGTAAAGGTAGCTCAAAATCAAACAAGGCATGGAAAAAAGTCCACATTGCTTTTGGATTAGGAGGATTGAAGACTACATCAATTACGTAAGTTATAAAAGAGGAATTTATTCTTGTTCTAATATCTCATTCCCTCAACATTATTTTACCATTAATTTACACAGGAAAAAAAGGATTCGGTAATTTTGAAGAAAACGAAATAACCCCCAACCCAATGAAAATTCGATGCTTAATATTTACTATAGTACTTTGCCTTACCGCCTTCGGTCAAACGCAAGCGGAAATGAACGAGGAAGCGAAAAAAGCTCATAGTCTCGCCGACAAAGAAATGACCTTGGTGTATAAAACGCTCATGGCGAATTTAACTACGCAAGGCGAAAAGGATTTGTTGCTCGCGGCGCAGCGCGCTTGGATCACCTACAAAGAGGCTCACTGCAAGGCCCTTGCCCAACAATACGAAGGAGGTTCTATGATGACCATGATGTATTATGGATGCTTGGAAGAAATGACCCGCCAAAGGTTGGAGCAATTAAATGCTTACGGTCAATAATTCAAGGTTCAATCACCGAGTATAAACGTAGTACAGAATGTTAGCCCCCATTTTCAGGGCTTGTTGGCGTTTTT
>JBJTXE010000360.1:0-2135 GCA_046082075.1 Bacteroidota bacterium | reverse complement strand
TAGTAAAGACCTGAGTGAATCACCCCAGAATTGTGCCCCGTTTGGTGGTCGGACAGTAAATTTTCCTTTTCAAAAAGGACCAATTTCAGGGAAGGATTTCTCTTTTGCAGCTTGTAAAAGGTGGCCGCTCCAACGATTCCTCCACCTACGATCGCGATGTCAAAACTCATGGCACAAAAATACGGCAAAAAGCAATCCGAAGGTACCTGCCTTGGAGAAGAAAATGAACCGATCGAGGGGAAAAATGTATCTTTGAGCAACGTAAACCAATAACCCATGAAAACCCTAACATACATCGTACTTCTGTTGTTAAATTTCTCCCCACTGGCATTCTCCCAAAGCAAGATGAGCGAACTACCCTACATTGAGGTCGACGGCTATGCAGAGAAGGAAATAATACCCAATGAAATTTACATAGGTATCATCTTGCGAGAACGGATGGAAAACAAAGAAAAAGTTACCATTGAATCCCAGGAAAAACAACTGCGAGATGCGCTGACGTCGTTAAGCATTCCAATCACGAACCTTGCTATTGCGGATGCCAATGCCGATTATGTGAAAGTAAGTTGGCAGAAACGCGATGTGCTCACGAAAAAAGAATATCAACTCAAAGTGGGCAATGCCACAGCGGTAGGCAAGGTATTTCAGGAACTCGAAAAATTAAAAATCCAGGATGGCTTTATTGATCATGTAAGCCATTCTGCCATCGATAGCTTACGAAAGCAAGTTCGCATTGAGGCCATTAAAAACGCCAAAGAAAAAGCCGATTATCTGCTCAATGCCATTGGACAATCCACAGGAAATGCCTTAATCGTAAGTGAGACCTTGAAAGATGTTGTTTTGCGTCAAGACATTTCCCGAATGTCGGCAAAAGACTTACATAAAATCAGCGGAGTTATCGTCAGTGATTTTGGAAATTCCCCGCCAGAAATTGAATTTCAAAAAATAAAATTAAGTTATTCCATTTACACCAAGTTTTCGATAAAATAACAAAGTGCTATTCAGGAAAATTATCCCATATTGTCTTATACTTCCTTGGATCATTGGATGCAGTCCAACGACTAAAAACACCAAATTCTCGGAGGAAAAACCAGTAGTTAAGCAGCGGAACAACAACACCAAGCCCCAGCAGGTAGCGCTCAAGAAGCAAGAACCGAATAAAAACAAGGAACTTGCTGAAGTACACGGGGACATCCGAAAGTACTATAGCTTCTCCTATCGTCACATCGTCGGCTACGATACCTTGAATAGTCAGCTTAGGATCTGCAAGAATGTGTTCACATTTTTCGTTGAGAATCCCGATTTACCGGCATTAAAGAGGTTTAAAGTCGCTGGATTCCCGATGGAATTCTGGAGTACCTCGATGTGCGCTTTTTACGGGGTTCCCGTGGCTCAAGTACCCCGTTATTTAAAAAAAGCCTAGGGCTTGGGGTATCAACGTGTTGGCTATGACGCAGCACTGATCACTGAAAAAGATACTACAGCCCTCGTACTTTCCAACATGATCAAGGTGCATTTTGACCGTCGTTCAGCGCAGCAGGACCTTCATGCAGTAATGAACGATATACCTGTAATCCGCTTGGAGGGAGGAAGTTTGGATTATGCATTTGTTGTTTCCGTGTCTTCCAATAGGTTATCGGAAATACTTGCTCGATTTAATGCACTAAAGAGCCACCGTCTTGTGAAGTTTGTAGAATTTATTCCAGAGACTTGTGAGATAATGCTGTAGATGCTTATATTTACGTAATATATACACCATGAAACACCTACTTCCTTTATTTGCACTTATTGTCTTAGCAACGGCCTGTAAAAAGAATGAAACGAAAACCTATGGCATTGGAGATGAGGCCTTCGGAGGCATCGTGATTCAAGTCGACGAAACCAAAGAACACGGTTTAGTGGTAGCCAAATCAGACCAAGTAACTTTCGCTATGCACAAGAATTGGAATGATTCTAAGGCTATTGTAGAAGCATACAGCGAAGGCGGTAAAGGGTGGCGTTTACCTACTCAAACTGAACTGGAGTTAATATACAGCACCAAAGCTTCTTTAACAGGATTCGACAACCGAGATTATTGGTCCTCTACGCTAGGAAACGGAACGGCTTGGTCAAAATACTTCGGAAGCAGCATGGGC
>JBJTXE010000359.1:0-2823 GCA_046082075.1 Bacteroidota bacterium | reverse complement strand
AGAACTTTTTCCTGATTCCATTCTGCAAACGATACCGAACGCAGGACATTGGTTACACGCAGAACAACCCGATGCATTTTTCGATGCTGTTATGGGCTTCTGTTTACGTTGATTAATTCAATCGAAACGGAATGTTTAGTTTTGTTAACGCAAGGTACAATTCAGGATCTGGCTTAACCCTCATGGTTTTGGAGGTCATGTTCAACTCTATTCCATCGACAGGATCTAAAATCGTGAATTTCACATCGCATTGACCTTGATGAGTAACTAATACCTCATTTAACTCTTCGATCATTAGGTGATCTACTTCTTTATTCGTTAACGTCAAATGCAAACCTTTCACTCTTTTATCTCGTAAATTCTGCAATAACTCGACGTCTTGAAGCAAAAATTCAACCCGATTACCAAATCTGTTCTTGCCAATCTTACCCCTGAGCGTTAAAAAAACACCCGGCTGGAAAAAATGACGGAATTTTAAATAGTTTTCACCGAAAACACTCAGTTTATGTTGGTCCGTAATCTTCTACCATAAAAGTGCCGTATGCATTACCTTGCATAGATTCTCGTTGTTCAGCAGTTAATACCACCACCGGAAGGAATAAATCTCTTCCAACATGATCTTCAGGTTGTTTCAACATCGCAACATTCCCAAAACAAAAAGCATTAATTTCTTGCCTAAAATCATCCATTGGATGCCCGGAAAAATAAATTCCAATGACTTCTCTTTCCTTGGCTAAGGTGTAACCTGAAGACCACGGTTCGGCTTTTGGAATGCTTGGCGTAACAATTTGATACGCTTCGTCGTCTTTAAAAAATCCTTCACCAGCTTTGCCATCCTCCTTGCACGCCTGACCGTAGCGCATCAACAACTCTAAAAACGGCGTTTCGTTGCGGTTATTGGTGGCAAAAAACTGAGCGCGGCTCATTTCCTTAAACGAATCAAAAGCCCCTGCGTATACCAGGTTCTTGAAGGCCGCCTGATTAATTGCAGAAAAATCCACCTTTTTACAAAAATCAAAAATTCCGGAATAGGGTTCCGCTGCCCTTCCGCTGATGATCGCATCAACTGGGGCTTCGCCTACTCCTCTTACGGCTTTTAATCCAAACCGAATCGCACCTTCTTCATTTACTGTAAAGTTCAACCTTGACTCGTTCACATCCGGTCCGAGTACTTTCACTCCCATGCGGCGGCATTCCTCCATGAAAAAAGAAACTTGAGTAATATCGTTCATGTTATTACTGAGTACCGAAGCCATATATTCTGAAGGATAATTCGCCTTCAAATAAGCGGTTTGGTACGCAACCCAGGCATAACACGTCGAATGCGACTTATTAAAGGCGTACTCGGCAAAAGCTTCCCAATCTTTCCATATTTTCTCCAACTTGGCCGTTGCGTGCCCTTTGGCATTTCCCCTTTCCAAAAAAGCTGGGCGCATTTTATCCAATACTTTTTTATCCTTTTTTCCCATAGCTTTTCGCAAAGTATCTGCTTCACCCTTCGAAAAATCGGCCAACCTCTGGGACAAGAGCATTACCTGCTCTTGATACACCGTGATTCCATAGGTTTCCTTTAATAACTCTTCGCAATCCTCTAAGTCATAGACAATCTCCTCATCTCCGTGCTTTCGCTTAATGTACGAAGGAATGTAATCCAAAGGACCGGGACGGTACAAAGCATTCATAGCAATTAAATCGGCAAACGCTGTTGGTTTCAGTTCTCGCAGGAACTTTTGCATCCCAGGGGATTCGTACTGAAACACGCCGACCATTTCACCCCGTTGGAACAATTGATACGTGGCTTCATCATCGATAGGAAACTGATCAGGATCCAGATCAATACCTCTGTTTTCTTTGATAATTCGGACCGCATCTTTGATGAGGGTCAAAGTTTTTAGCCCAAGGAAGTCCATTTTCAATAATCCAGCCGACTCCGCGACCGAGTTATCGAATTGGGTGCATACCATTACCGAATCTTTGGCCGTTGCTACGGGCACAAAATTGGTTATAAAGTCGGGCGTAATGACAACACCGCACGCATGAATTCCAGTATTTCTCACCGATCCCTCAATGGCTTTTGCCATCCTTAGTACATCAGAAGCAGGACCTTGACCTTGGTAAATTTGCATTAAATCCTTCGCATTTTTAATAGCATCCGGGTTCTTCTTTAAGATTTTTACCAATGCTTCATCGTCTAACTCAAATAATTTTTTCAAGGAAAGGTCTGGAACCATTTTCGCCAAACGATCGGCATCGGGCAAAGGTAAATCCAAAACCCTGGAGGTATCCCGAATGGCAGACTTTGCCGCCATCGTCCCATAGGTAATGATTTGTGCCACTTGGTTGGCCCCGTATTTATTGATGACATAATCGATCACCTTACCGCGACCTTCGTCATCAAAATCGATATCAATATCGGGCATGGATATACGGTCCGGGTTCAAGAAACGCTCAAAAAGCAGGTCGTATTTAATAGGGTCAATGTTGGTGATTCGGGTACAATACGCCACCGCGGAACCGGCTGCCGAACCCCTCCCCGGCCCCACGGAAACGCCCATATCCCGTGCCGCTTTGCAAAAATCTTGTACAATTAAGAAATAACCCGGATATCCGATATTTTCAATGGTTTTAAGCTCAAAATCCAAGCGTTCCTTCAACGTTTCTGAAATTTCACCGTAACGTTTATGCGCTCCTTCATACGTCAAATGACGTAAATAGGCATTTTCTCCGTTTTTGGTTCCATTAACCTCATCCCCTGCATCTATAAACTCCTCGGGAATATCGAACTTAGGTAGCAATACGTTGCGAGAGAGCGTGTAGGACTCG
>JBJTXE010000358.1:0-2318 GCA_046082075.1 Bacteroidota bacterium | reverse complement strand
CCTCATCCCGCAGGTCGCCAACGCGCGCCGCTTCAAGGCAGACATCTCGCACCTGACGCGGCTCGCCGAGGCGATCAAGGCGTGCGAGGCGCACAAGGCATTCCAGGACGCAGCGCCGGAGAAGCAGCCGGATGCGGAGTGAGGCATTAGGGAATTGGGAATAGGCAGCAGGCACACCTCGAGGCGGTGATCAGCGCAGAAGCGCTATTGCCAGTTAGGTCGGTTACCCACATAGCAACAATAAAACCTACGGTTCCAAAAACACGAATAGGGGGAAAGGTTTTGATAGGGTCCATGCGGAATTGACCAAGTACGCTGTAAGAGACCGAATTGGAAAGCGCAATAGTAGGCATATAAAAAACCATGGCCGTTAGAGTAACCCAAAAGAACATGGAAGGATCTTTTACAAAGGGCAAGCATGCGACAGTGATCCCGCTAAGACCATGTAAAATTCCTAACAGGCGTTCTGCATTGAGCCATTTATCCGCAACAATCCCCATCAAACTTGGCATGAAGACCGAGGATAACCCCATGGTGGTGAAGATGGCCCCAAATTCAGTAAAGGACCACTTCATGGTAATGGTGCAATATTTACCTACGGTTATTAACCAAGCTCCCCAAACAAAATACTGTAAAAAGCTTAAAGTGGTTAATTGAACTTTAATTTTCGGGTGTTGCAATGTTAAGCCACTGTTTTCCATGGCTTGAAGTTACTATTTTTTTCGCTTATTAATTTCGTCCCGAAGTCGCGTTGCTTTTTCATAATCCTCATTTTCCAAGGCCTCTGCTAATTCTTGTTCCAATTCCTCCAAGGGAACTTCCTCGATATCTTCATCCGGATCATAAGCTTCAAAGTCGCTATCAAAATCTTCCGTATCTGAGTCGTCATCCCTTCTTTCACTGATATGGCTAACCTCTTGTAGTACTTTTTCCGTGGTGTAAATCGGAGCATTGAATCGAACAGCAATCGCTACAGCATCCGATGAGCGGGCGTCAACATCGACAGCAATGCCTTCATGGATAACGACAATGTTCGCTTTGAACAATCCTTCATGAAACTCATGGATGATGATTTCTTTTACTCGGGCATCAACAATGCTAAAAAAGGATACGAAAAGATCGTGGGTCATCGGACGGTTTGGAACCATTTTTTCCAAAGCTAGGGCAATGGCTTGTGCTTCAAAACCTCCGATAAGAATGGGCATTCTCCTCCTTCCGTTGACTTCTTTTAAGTCAAGCACATACGAGCCAGATTGTGTTTGGCTGTATTCAATTCCTCTTATTTCTAATAGAATTTTGCTCATGTATTGGTTAAGAATTGGAGCGGAAATTTTTCACTGCTTCGATAAGTTTAGGAACAACTTCAAAGGCATCTCCTACAACCCCATAATCCGCGGCTTTGAAAAACGGCGCTTCGGCATCAGGATTAATTACGACGATTACTTTTGATCCGTTGACACCGGCTAAGTGTTGAATGGCTCCTGAAATTCCAACGGCAATGTACAGATTCGGACGAATGGCAACCCCTGTTTGCCCCACGTGTTCATGGTGAGGTCTCCAGCCTATATCTGCCACAGGTCTTGAACACGCTGTAGCTGCCCCCAAAGCTTGGGCAAGGTCTTCAATCATCCCCCAATTTTCGGGACCTTTGAGTCCTCTACCTGCAGAAACAACGAGTTCTGCCTCAGGAAGCGGTATGGTGCCTTCGGGTTTTTTCACGGAAAGCACTTTTACCCGTGGTTCACCCATTGGTTCGTTGACCTCGAGTACGGAGCAAACATTTCCCGTTGAATTTGGCGCAATACTGTTGGGAAGCAATGAAATAATACGCTGAGCAGTATTACTTTTTACATATCCAAATGCTTTTCCCGAAAAGACATTTACTTTTACCGAACCATCGGCCTCTGGAAGTGCAACCGCTCCTGAAATGAAACCGGCTTTGAGTTTTACCGATAATCTTGGGGCAATGGCCTTGCCGTTGAAGTCGTGGCTAAAAACCAAGTTGTTTGCGCCTTCGCTATGTTTTGCTATCCAAGCAGCGATCATTTGATCATCGTTGCTGGTAATGGCACGGTTGACAAAAACCTCGCTTGCACCGTAGGAACCTAGTGCACTTAATGCCTCGGAGTGAAGGTTGCCTGTAGCTAAAACTTTAACAGTTCCCCCTAATTGATGGGCATAACTGACCACTTCATAGGCCGTTTTTGAAAGCGCAGAATTCGCTTGGAAAAAAACAATATTTTTCATGGTTAAATTACTTTTGCTTCGTTGTGTAATAAGGATACAAGTTCATCCATGTTGTTGGTGTCAATCAATTT
>JBJTXE010000357.1:0-2554 GCA_046082075.1 Bacteroidota bacterium | reverse complement strand
CAAAGTTTTAGAACAAACTACGAGCAATCAAATGTCTACCTTGAAAAACATCATGGTGCTTTGCGGTCATTACAAAGGGGTGGATGAAAGGGTTCGAAACTTATACATTACACGTGAAATTTCCATTGGGTCATATGTGCTTTCTGGTGGAGAGCTTGCTGCTGCCGTTTTGGTGGATTCTATTATTCGGCTTATTCCTGGTGTATTAGGCGATGAAACTTCTGCCCTCACGGACAGTTTCCAAGATCGACTTTTGGCTCCACCCGTTTACACCAGACCCGTTGAATTTCAAGGTCATAGGGTTCCCGATATTTTGATCAGTGGTAATTTTAAAGCCATAGATGCTTGGCGAGAAGAGCAGGCGCTCAAGAGAACTCAAGAACGTCGGCCTGACCTATTGGACTAAGCTTAACGGAGAATTGTTACCTTTGTCCTATGATACAACTATCCGAACGATTGAAGGCTATGGAGGAATCCGCTACCTTAGCCATGGCAAGATTAAGCAGATCATTGCGGGCAGATGGCAAAGATATCGTTTCACTATCCTTAGGAGAACCCGATTTTCATACGCCACAGTTCATCAAAGATGCCGCAATTAAAGCCATTAACGAAAATTACACCACCTACACCCCTGTTGCGGGTTACGATGAGTTGCGTGAAAAAATTGCTCATAAATTACTCCGAGATAATGGCTTACAGTATTCTAAGGATCAAATTGTAGTTTCAACTGGGGCAAAACAAGCAATAGCGAACGCTGTTTTGAGTATAATTAACCCCGGTGATGAAGTAATAATTCCTGCGCCCTATTGGGTTTCCTACATCGAAATAGTGAAAATGGCCGAGGGAATTCCCGTCGTAATTGAAGCCTCTGTGGAACAAGATTTTAAAATTACCGGTGAACAGTTGAAAGCAGCAATAACACCAAATACAAAAATGTTCATTTTCTCCTCTCCATGTAATCCAACGGGATCGGTTTATACAAAAGCTGAACTAGAGTCTTTGGCCAAAGTACTGGAGCTAAACCCACAAATCGTGGCACTTTCCGATGAGATTTATGAACACATTAACTTTGTTGGAGCGCATGAAAGTCTAGCCCAATTCCCCGCTATTTTTGATCAAGTAATTACGGTTAATGGGGCATCGAAAGCTTGGGCCATGACGGGATGGCGTTTGGGATACCTCGCGGCTAGCAAACCCATCGCCGATGCTTGTAATAAAATACAAGGTCAATTTACCTCAGGAACCAATTCCATTACACAACGCGCTGCCATGGTGGCGATGGATGCCAATCCAGGAGTGCTGAAAGAAATGGTAATAACATTTGAGAAACGAAGGGATTTAGTCTTGCGGTATTTACATAAAATCCCTGGCATTAAAGTCAACAAACCTACGGGGGCTTTTTATCTGTTCCCGGATGTTTCGTCCTATTTTGGATCAACCTTTCAAAACACTAAAATCGAAAATGGAAACGATCTATGCATGTACCTGCTTCAAGAGGCGAACATTGCGCTGGTTGATGGCTCAGGCTTTGGTGCACCCAAATGCATTCGAATCAGTTATGCCACTTCAGAAGACCTGTTGGAAAAGGCAATGGAACGACTAACTGCGGCCCTAGAAAAACTCCAAAAATGAAGTTGAGCGAAGTTTTTGATGGATTCCCCAAAAAGCGCATCGCCATCATCGGAGACGTCATGTTGGATGCTTATATTATGGGAAAAGTGCACCGCATGAGCCCTGAGGCGCCAGTTCCTATATTGCTATTAAACAAAGAAGACCAACGGGCAGGCGGAGCAGCAAATGTAGCCCTTAATTTAAAGGCCCTTGGTGCTGAAGTATTTCTTTGTTCTGTTGTCGGGCAAGATATCCACGGGGATAAGCTCATCGAATTGTTGCAGGAAGCAGGCATTGATTGCACTTCGATGTTGCACGATTGTTCGCGAAAAACAACCGTAAAAACAAGGGTTTTATCGGGTTCACAGCATTTATTGCGGATAGACCAAGAAGATCTTGGGGCACTTGACAAAGTAATCGAAGATGACCTAATACAACGTGTTGAGCTTTTGATAAACCAAGGTATTGATGCCATCATTTTCGAAGATTACAACAAAGGGGTACTTACGGAAGCAGTTATTAGCAGATGTATAACGCTGGCAAAAGCCAAAGGAGTGATTACCTGCGTTGACCCCAAGAAAGATCATTTTTTTACGTATCAGAACGTCGACTTGTTTAAACCGAATTTGAAGGAACTCAAGGACGGACTAAGCTGCGATATCAGTCCAAGAGAGATGGCTTCTTTGTCTAGTGCTTCTTCTAAATTAAGAGACCGCTTGAATCATAGAATTTCCTTAATCACCCTGTCGGAATTTGGCGTTTATGTTGATGAAGGAAGCAATCAAACCATTATTCCTGCGCATTTTAGAGATATCTCTGATGTGAGCGGTGCAGGCGACACCGTAATTGCGGTAGCTACTCTAGCTTTATGTTCGGGGCTTTCATCACAACAAGTGGCGGCCTTAGCAAACTTAGCAGGTGGAATGGTATGTGAACACTCCGG
>JBJTXE010000356.1:0-4443 GCA_046082075.1 Bacteroidota bacterium | reverse complement strand
CGGCGAGGTATGCCCAGCCAATTGGAAGAAGGGAGATGCCGCCATGAAGCCAAGTTTCGACGGTGTTGCCGATTATTTATCGAAACACTAATTACTACGTAATTAAGTAATTTCAAGCCCGAAATTTCGGGCTTTTTTTTTGCACCTGGGCAACGCGGATAGTACTGCCTCGTTAAGATTCAAAATAAACCCTTAATTTTAAAGCAATGAAAAAACTAATCTACCTCTGCGTGATGTTGGCAGGAGCCTCTTTCGCACAAAAAAACTCGGTAAATATTTCAACTGCTGAATACGATCAATTAAAGAGAAGCGGTCAATTAAATGCAGGAACCGTGTATCAATTTTCCGACTTGGTGGCCCCAAACACCTCAAAGCCCAATCCTTCTACCCAAAAAAATGCGCTTTGCGGATGCATGCTGACCTTGGACAACACCTATACCTTGGCGATGGCACCCAACGACGACATATCTTCCAACTATATCCAACTTCCTTTCAGCTTTGATTTTTACGGAACCCAGTACGATAGCGTTATCATCAACAACAATGGTAACATTTCGTTTTTAGCCCCCTACTTTGAATTTACGGCTAATCCTTTTCCCGATCCAAGCTACAACATGATCGCTCCTTTTTGGGGAGATGTCGATACGCGTTCCCCGAACGGAGGAAACGTTTGGTACAAGGTCACGAACGATGCCTTGATTGTCATCTGGGATCATGTGGGATATTTCGACATGAACGACAACCTAACCAATACCTTTCAATTGGTAATTTCGAACGGTCAAGATACCATCATTCATGGCAACAACAACATTTCATTTTGCTATGGCGATATGCAGTGGACCACGGGTGACGCCTCATCGGGAGTTGCTGGATTTGGAGGATTTGCCGCGACCGTCGGTGTAAACATTGGCAACGGTGTAGACTTTTTCCAAGTAGGCCAATTTGACGCACCGGGAACGGGGTTTGATGGTCCGTACGGTTTAGCAGACCAAGTAGATTTCTTGGACGACCAAGAAGTGTACTTCGATGTTGCAGGCATGAACGCCGCTAACATCCCACCTTTGGTCATCAATAGCAATATTTGCGACACCATTGATGTCTACACCGGCGACACCCTGCACAAAAGCATGAACATCGCTCAGTTTACTTTGTCGCTGATGACTCCTGAATTCGGTCAAATTCTCACCTATGGAATTTCAAGCGATGCCCCCACTGGATTTAGTTTTATTGAAAATGTTAACAGCGGTGATTACATCGCTTTGGAATGTTCATTTGATGCGCAAGGACTGCAAGAAGGCCTTTATCATATTTTTATCAATGCTTCCGACAACGGGGTTCCCGCTGAGAGCATTGCACAGTCGATACCTGTGCGGGTGCATCAAGGCCAATCAGCAGGTATAGCAACCCAAACCATTGCAGGACTTCAGGTATTTCCGAACCCTACCAACGGTAGCATTACCCTTTCGGCCCATGAGGAACTCGCTCGAATTTCCTTAATATCTATGAATGGAAACGTGGTGTTTGAACGCATGTTGGACGGAATTGAATCGGAAATAAGCGGCATTGCACCAGGTTCTTATTTGCTTCGCGTAACAAACCGAAACGACCAAGTGCAAACCTTGCGTGTGGAAGTTTTACCCTAAGGATAAGCCCCTTGAACAGGAGAGCCATCGGAAACGATGGCTTTTTTTGTGTTCGTCGAATAACAATCCAATGTGGAAATCTAATAATCAGGTCTGAAATTGCATCGGCTTAAAGGAATTAAATTAGCCTAAAAAAATTGCGCAGTAATGAAAAAAACCTTCACCAACGGAATCACAACCCTCTTCCTAACTTGCTTTAGCTTGCTTATTCATGCGCAAAACAGCATGGGTGGTGATGCAAACGTAGCCCCAGACGCAGAGAAAGTACAAAAAGTAGCGGAGGTGTCCGCGTTTGATTTCCTGCTTAAAGGTGGGGTCTTCCTTATTCCTATTGTCATTTTGTTGTTTTACACCTTGTATGTTATCATCGAGCGTTACTTGTACATCAAACGGACCACAAAATTCGATGCAAAAATCATTGACAGCATTCGACCTCATATGGCTAAAGCGGCATATAAAGACGCATTATCCATCCTTCAAAGCAACGACACCGCTTACGCTTCGGTCATCAAAGAAGGCATTTCAAGTGTCGATTCCGATGCTAAGCAACCGCAAGTTGAATCGAACATGGAAAAAGTGGCCAATATCGAAATTGGTAAAATGGAGAAGAATTTGGGGCACCTCGGTCTTATTGCGGGAATTGCGCCTACCCTTGGATTCATTGGAACTATTTCGGGGGTTATTAAAATTTTCTATTCGATATCCATTACCGAAAACGTATCCATCGGTAACATCTCCGGAGGGCTTTACGAGAAAATGATTTCTTCGGGTGCTGGTTTGGTGGTAGGTATTATCGCTTTTGCAGGATATCACCTCCTGAATGCGCTCATTGATGCCTATGCCTTACGCATTCAACAGCTTAACTTGGAGTTTATAAAGTCTTCGCAATCCGCATCCTAAGCCATGGCTATCAAAAGAAACAAACGCTTCCACATGGAGGTTGCCACGGGAGCCTTGAGCGACATCATGTTTTTCTTGCTCTTGTTCTTCTTGATCATTTCTACCTTAGCGAATCCCAACGTGATCAAGGTTCCATTACCGGAATCCAAAACTACATCCAAGACCAACAAGCAGCACCTCACCTTGACGGTAACTGCTGATAAAAAATACTATTTGGACAAGGAAGAAGTGGCCTTCAACCAATTGGAATCGGCACTAATTGCCAAGACCCAGGAACTCAACGACAACACGGTTGTATTGCGCATACCTTATGACTCACCGGTTCAAGACCTGGTAGATTTGTTAAGGATTGGAATGGACAACAACTTGAAAGTGATTATCGCCACAAAAGGCGAAAACTAGAACGCTTTAAACCAGGCGGTATTCCAAGTAGGCAATAACGGCTTCATACTTTCCGATGCTTTTCTTTTTTCGCACCATCATTACCGCAGAGGGTATATTGATAAGCAGAATGGTTATTACATACCACCAGTAGAAATAAAAAGAGGAATAGATTATTGCGCCGCAAACGCTCAAAGCTAAACAGGTATGGACAACGCGCAAGTTTTTTCGATCAGCGCGCACGATGTCTTTCAATTCATTGATTAATGCTCGTTTTTCAAAACAATCGAGGGAGTCAAAATGGTCGATAAGGGAGAAGTGCTTAGGAATGGAAAGCAGCGCAGAAGAAGGGTTATCGGACATGGTGTTTTTGAGTAAAATGCACGAAACCGATTAGGTTACAAAGGTTCAACTTGCTTTCGCAAGTTGAACCAGTACTTTGTAGGCTCCATCTTCTAAAAGATCCCAGATATAGTTGAGTTGTGTGGGATTGGTTAAGGAGTAAAAAGCTCTACGAATGTTGAAGGGATGGGAAAGTGTTTTTAAGTACGTAAGTTTTCCGGACTTATCCATGGTAAAAAAAACGAGGGTGCCATTTTCTTTTGGCAGGGACTCAGAAAGGCTAATCCAGTGGTCGAAGGTAGCTTCTTGGCTTGGTTGGTTTTCGTAGGACCAACCGGTCTTGTTGTTTGGGTTTACAGTAGTTTGAACTTTTTTAAGGACGGGAAAAAAGTACATTTCAGTACCGGAAACGGTGTTCATCATAGAAAATTAAATTGAAGGGTTAATAAAAAAAAAATCTAGAACAAATCATTAAAAAGGGGCGTTGATAAGGGCCATAGGGTATCAACCAGCATGTCAAAGAGCATCCGTTCCGAGCCAACAAGGCAAGGCGAGGCGAGGCCAATAAAGATTGGCTTAATAAAATTTTATTTTTTTTGAGGAGGAGTGTAAACCGTATCGGTTATGACATAATTAAATATATTAAATGATTTTGGATAAAAAAAATCTTTTTGGAACTTTTTTGCTCGATTATCACAATATCATAGGGCAGTGCGGGTGAAATTTATTTGGCAAGAAATAAAAATAGTGTAACTTTGCAGTCCAATTATTGGCTGGTACCTTAGCTCAGTTGGTAGAGCAAAGGACTGAAAATCCTTGTGTCCCTGGTTCGATTCCTGGAGGTACCACATTCAAACCCTGACGCTTCGGTCAGGGTTTTTTGGTTTTAATTCGTAACCAAAAGTCCGGTTAGGTATTCAAGAAATATACATCCATTTCTCCTCTATGATGCACGCTTACTTCACCGCATAAATTAATCCTTATGAAGCAAGTTGTTGTGCTATTCCTGATCCTTGGGTTGGTTCCTGTAAGAGCTCAAAAAACCGCTGCCGTTCCCAAAGAAGCTGTTCTCGTTATTGGGTCACACTCCATTTACAACGAAAAAAGCCTTCAACAAATGGAGAAAATTGCTACACTTCTTGAAAGCAATAACTTCAAAGTACATCGCTTTTACGAC
>JBJTXE010000355.1:0-3924 GCA_046082075.1 Bacteroidota bacterium | reverse complement strand
TGATGCAGCCGTCTTTTGTGGCTCAGGCGTAGTTTCTACCTTAGGCTTTTCAACCTTAGGAGTTCCTTGTGGTTTTGCCGCACTGGTATCGATTAAGCACACAACTTGTCCAACCTTTACCGTATCGCCAGCCTCAGCTTTCAAGGTAATAATTCCGCTTTGTTCGGCGGGTAGTTCTAGGGTTGCTTTATCGGAATCTACTTCGGCTATAGTTTGGTCCTTTTCGACATAATCACCGTCGGCAACAAGCCATAGAGCAATTTCTACTTCGGATATCGATTCTCCCGGTGAAGGCACTTTCATTTCAATTGTTGCCATAATTTTATTTTTCTTGAGGTATGTTTGCGTATTGGAAAAGGTCTTGATACAATTTTTCTAAACGTTTCTCATGCAATTTTTTAGAGCCCTCTGCTGCTGCTGCGCTTGCAGGACGGTGAACCCCTATGAGGTTCAAACTTCTTAAACTCATGGCCATGAAGGACCAGGCGCCCATGTTAGCAGGTTCTTCTTGAGCCCAAATCAGGTTTTTAGCTTGATACTTGGAAACCATCGCATGTATTTGTTTTTCTGGCAGAGGATACAGTTGTTCAACCCGTACAAATGCCATGTTTTGCACCCCCAACGAAGCTGCCTTTACTTTCATTTCATAATAAAACTTGCCTGAGCAAAAAACCAAGGTATCGATGGTAGAGGTATTTGCATCAGGATCATCCAATACCTCCTGAAAGGAACCTATGGCTAATTCATTCAATGATGACATCGCAGCAGGGTAACGCAGCAACATTTTCGGGGAGAACACCACCAGAGGTTTCCGGAAATCTCGTTTCAACTGTCGACGCAGTAAATGAAAATGATTTGCAGGTGTTGAAGTATTGACAACTTGCATATTTAAATCGGCCGCTTGTTGGAGAAAACGCTCCATTCTACCGCTGGAATGTTCCGCCCCTTGACCTTCGTATCCGTGAGGTAAAAGCATCACCAAACCCGATTGGGTGGCCCATTTATCTTCGCCAGCGGAAATGAATTGATCCACCATGATTTGGGCGCCGTTGAAAAAATCCCCAAACTGTGCCTCCCAAATCGTTAAGCCATTCGGATAGGCTAAGGAATAACCGTACTCAAAACCCAAAACTCCGTATTCTGACAACAACGAATTGTATGCATAGAATTTCGCCTGATGATCACTCAGGTGATTTAGGGGTAGGATTTCTTCTTCCGTATCTTCGGTAACTACCACGGCATGACGGTGAGAAAAGGTTCCTCGCTCTACATCTTGACCTGAAACCCGCACGCTATGCCCTTCGTTTAGCAAGGTAGCGTAGGCTAACATTTCAGCCGTCCCCCAATCCAACTTATCGTTTTCAATGGCGGCAAGTCGATCCTCGTAAATTTTCGAAATTTTACGGAAATACTTATTATTCGCGGGGAGTGTAGACAGTTTTCTACCTAATTCCAAGAGTAATTCTTTAGGAACTCCTGTGGTTGGTGAGGCAAGAAAATCTTCCTGCGTTGCATGCCTGAAATTGGTCCATGTAGCACTTAAAAAATCAAAAACTTGGGCTTTATCGTTCTTACGTGCAAATTCGTATTCGCTATCGAGGTGGTTGGAATATTCGGATTCTATTGCATCAGCTTGTTCTTTCGATAATAATCCTTCTGCCTCCAACTGTCGCTGATAAATTGTGCATGGATTTGGATGTTTTAAGATTAAATCGTAAAGTTTCGGTTGGGTAAATTTCGGCTCATCTCCCTCGTTGTGACCATACTTACGATAGCACAATAAATCAATGAAAACATCTCGTTTGAATTCTTGACGGTATGCGATGGCAATTTCGATGGATTGAACTACGGCTTCTACATCGTCTCCGTTGACATGAAAAACCGGAGATAGGGTTGTTTTCGCTACATCCGTACAATAGGTAGAAGAGCGCCCATCGATATAATTGGTGGTAAACCCCACTTGATTATTAACCACAATATGAATGGTTCCACCTACTCGGTACCCGTCGAGTTGAGCCATTTGAACCGTTTCATATACAATTCCTTGGCCAGCAATAGCAGCATCTCCGTGGATTAGTACTGAGCAAATTTTATCTTCTGTATGCAGAACGTGGTCAATTTTAGCCCTTGCAATTCCTTCCACTACGGTATTAACTGCTTCGAGGTGGGAAGGATTCGGGGCTAAGGTTAAACCAATTTCTTTGCCATTAGCAAGCCGAATGTGCGATGTAAATCCTTGGTGGTATTTTACGTCGCCGTCAAACGTTGAGTCGAAATCAAACTCTTTCCCTTCAAATTCCGAAAAAATATCCCTGGGTAGTTTATTGAAAATATTTGCCAAGGTATTTAACCTGCCTCGATGCGCCATACCCATTACGAAATACTCAATGCCTAAATCAGCTCCCTTAGAAACCAAGGCATCTAGTGCCGGAATAAGTGCTTCACCCCCTTCAATGGAAAACCGTTTTTGGCCCACGAACTTTTTTGCCAAGAAAGCCTCAAAAGTTGATGCCTGACATAACTTTTTGTATATACTTTGTTTTCGATCAGCGTCTAGCTTTGGGCGATTGACCAATTCTATATGTTTACGAATCCAAGCAATTCGCTCCGGGTCACGCATGTAGACATGCTCAATTCCTATGGATTGGCAATAGGTGGCATGAAGATGATCTATGATTCCTTGTAAGGTCGATGCACCAATTCCAATCTCAGATCCTGCTTGGTAAGTTTTCGATAAATCGGAGGCCTCTAAACCAAAATGCTCAATATCCAAGGTTGGCGTATGTTTCCTTCGCTCTCTTACAGGATTGGTTTTGGTGAATAAATGACCTCGCTGACGGTACGCATTAATAAGATTGATGACGCAGAATTCTTTTTGCAATTCCTCAGGAAACTCTCCCGCAGAGGCATAATTGGTTTGAGCAAATTCGAATCCTTCAAAAAACTTCTTCCAACTCAAATCCACGGAATGTGGATCTGATTTATAGGCATTATATAGGTTTTCAATCGCCGATGGCTCCGCGTTCGCGATGTATGAAATTTTATCCATGTTCGATTTACAAATTATCTCGTTGGCAAAAGTACCAAATTAGCCTTAAATCCCCTATTATTCACTTGGATTTCTCACGAAATGAATACCTAACATTGTTAGGGATAGAATCATTATTGCGCCGCCTAACGGAGTAATAGGTCCCAAAAATCGCCAATCTAAATGCATGATTTTACCTAACACGAGACCATATATTGATCCTGAAAAAAGGACCATTCCAAGGCCAAAAACTCGAATCCAAACACGTACCATTCGCACTTTGATTTCTGTTCGAAAAGCTACTATTAACAGAATAATTGTTCCATAAAATTGGTAACGAACTGCTGTCTCAAAGGATTGTTGCGCTTCGATATCGGCTAGTTTTTTTAATGCATGAGCTCCAAACGCACCCAAACCGATGGTAGCGGCCAACATGAAGAAACAAATAGCAACCAAATTTTTATTCATAGAATCGTTTTCCTCAAAAGTATATATCTTCGTTCAATGTTGTTTAGAACTGTATCTATTATAGCCCTCCTTTTATGCTTCTTCTTCGGTTTTTCATGTTCCAGCGAACGTGAAGATTCGTCATCGAAATTCGACGATTTGTACCAATTCAAAGAGGTTGATCTAAGAGCATTTGACCTTCCCGCGACGGTTTTTATTCCCGATGAAACCGTTGGAATTGGGGCATCCTTCAAAACCACCGTTGAGCATGAGGAGGACTTCAAGTGGACCATTTCTGCGGGGCCTAATTTTGAACTGTATATCGAGGATTGGGGAGATGATGCTAAACGACTTAAAGAATTCAAGTTGAAACTGCAACAAAGCGACGTGTTCACCTCCACTATTATCGAGCAAAAGGGAAACTACCTACTCTACAAAAGGCAACTCAC
>JBJTXE010000354.1:0-2608 GCA_046082075.1 Bacteroidota bacterium | reverse complement strand
TGTTTTGGCAAGAAAAGGGGTCATGATATTAAGCATAAGCATTGATTTTTTCGAGGTATAGTTGTCGTTTTTTGAAGCGGTTCGATTTCACTTTTGGTTGCTGCATCAATTCATGATACCCAGGCAATATTTGCTGAGCCGATAAGGCCTCAATTGCCGTGATTTCATCAGCTGGTAAAAAGGAGAATTTCGGTTAATGCGTTCTTGTTTGAGTTCGGCTATGACCAAGGAATTGAAGGAATGTTCCTGTTCTTGATACTGGAAGGTAAGATCAAAGTCCAAAGTCAACCGCTCTGCAGCGGTTTTATTCACCAAGGTGATGCGCGTGAATCGGTTGGTTATATTGGCGTGAAGTTCTTTGCTGGTGGGAAAAACGCTTTGTAGTAATGCTTGTTCCTTGTTGGTTATTTCGGCATGGAATGATGGTGTGGAAATGCGATGTTTATCCGTTCGACCTTTTACCTTGTGCTTTACCTCGAAAAAAAACAAGTTCGAATCGACATAATTCCGTATTCGAACCTTGGCTCGATTGCTTTTTCCTCGGTGGTGGTCGCTGAACAAGCTAAATTCAGCATCATCGAAGTAGAGGCTTTCGTATTCCATTCCTCGCTTCCCGTTAATTTCCAACGCAAAATAATTTTCCGTCAGGAGGGTCAAAATTTGATTTAGTGTATTTTTGCCAAAGGCAAATTTAGTATCGATGCGGTTCATCAATTTTACACGATCCATTTCCTCCAAGGTAATGCGCTGAAATTGGCTGAGTTGGGGGTTTATGGAAGATTCTGGCATAGCAAATCAAAGTTACGTTTAATTTTGATTTTTGTTCCAAATCGCGACACTATATTAAGCATATGTTAATTTAATTTTAAGCGCCATGGCTACTATTTTACTTTTGGGATCCGGTGAATTGGGGAAGGAATTTGTTATTGCTTGTCAACGTTATGGGCAGAAAGTGATTGCGGTGGACCATTACGAAGGCGCTCCAGCGATGCAGGTGGCACACGCTTGGGAAGTTATTGACATGTTGGATGCAAAAGCATTGGATTCTGTAGTTGCTAAGCATGCACCAGATTATATTGTTCCAGAGATTGAAGCGATACGAACGGAACGATTTTACGTCTACGAGGAGCAAGGCATCACGGTTGTTCCCAGTGCAAAAGCGGCGAATTTCACCATGAATCGAAAAGCCATCCGGGATTTGGCTTCCAAAGAATTAGGGTTGAAAACGGCCAATTATCGATATGCTACCAACCTCGAAGGATTCAAATCAGCGGTTGAATTTTGCGGTTTCCCGTGCGTTGTTAAGCCCTTGATGTCGAGTTCCGGTAAAGGACAATCGGTGATTAAACGGGCCGAGGAGGTGGAGCGTGCTTGGAACTACGCAATGGAAGGATCACGCGGGGATTTAAAAGAAGTTATTGTTGAATCGTTCGTTGACTTTGACTTTGAAATCACGCTTTTGACCGTCACTCAAAAAAACGGTCCTACCTTGTTTTGTCCACCCATAGGTCACCGTCAAGAACGGGGCGATTATCAAGAAAGTTGGCAGCCTATCACCATGCAAGAAAGTCATTGGTTGGAGGCCTGCAGCATGGCCGATAAAGTAACCAAAGCGCTCACAGGCGCTGGTTTGTGGGGCGTGGAGTTCTTTATAACGAAAGACGGTCCCTATTTTTCGGAATTATCACCGCGACCTCACGATACAGGAATGGTTACGTTGGGCAATACCCAAACATTCAATGAATTTGAGCTTCACGCTAGGGCAATATTGGGTTGGCCAATACCATCCGTTGAATCCTTGAAAAACGGGGCAAGTGCCGTGATTCTGGCCGATCGTGAAGAGAACCAACCGAAGTTTCAAGGCCTAGAAGCGGCGGCAAAGGTTGGTGGAACGGATTTTCGTATTTTTGGCAAGCCCTTTGCAAGGCCTTATCGACGTATGGGCGTAGCCCTTTCTTCAGGGCCTGAATCGGCTCAATACCATGTTGAAAATGCTAAAAAAGTTGCCTCGTTAATAACAATTACCTAACCTTATGATTCATTCAAACCGCTTATCATTCCTGATTTTTGTTTCCCTCATCTTGCTCTGTGCTCACCCGTTGTTGGCAGTGGATATCCGTTACACCTTGAAAATGGCTAAACCACAAAACCATTATTTTCAAGTAGAAATGAAGGTAGAGCAACTGGCGCAAAAAACAGCTTTAGTGAAATTACCGGTTTGGGCACCAGGATCCTATTTAGTTCGCGAATTCTCGAAAAACCTTAACCAAGTTAAGGTGTATTCGTTAACGGGTTCTCCTTTAAAAGTGACCAAAAAAACGAAAAACGCATGGGAGATCGATTTAAATGGTCAAAAAGGTTTTGTACTCAATTATGAGGTTTACGCCTTTGAATTGAGTGTACGAACCAGTTTTTTAGACGAAATCCATGGCTTTGTGAGCGGCCCCAGCATGTTCATGTATTTGGACGGGCACAAGGATCTAGGCGGGGTGCTCGCGGTTCAGCCGCATCCTTCGTTTAAAAAAATATCTACCGGTTTAGCACCAAAACTCACCACGGGTAAACAAGCGAATCAGCAAGTGTATACCTTTGATAATTACGATCAATT
>JBJTXE010000353.1:0-5133 GCA_046082075.1 Bacteroidota bacterium | reverse complement strand
AAACTACCCTTCGACCTTACCGAAGCTCAAAAACGAGTCGTTCGCGAAATTCATCAAGACATGAAAAGTGGGGAACCTATGAACCGCCTACTTCAAGGAGATGTTGGATCAGGTAAAACCTTAGTGGCATTAATCACCATGCTCCTAGCGCAAGGGAACGGATTTCAAGCCGCTTTGTTAGCCCCAACGGAAATCCTTGCCAACCAACATTTTGAAACCATCTCGTCGCTCTTAAAGGACTTACCGGTTCGGGCAGCCTTGCTTACCGGTTCGGTTAAGCGGTCGGCTAGAACCCCCTTGTTGGCGGATTTAAAGGAAGGCTCGATCGATTTTCTGATCGGGACTCACGCCTTACTGGAAGACGAAGTGAAATTCTCACAACTTGGGCTTGTTGTCATCGATGAGCAGCATCGATTCGGTGTTGCTCAGCGCGCCAAAATGCGTCAGAAAAGCGATTTATCACCGCATGTTCTTGTGATGACGGCTACGCCGATCCCGAGAACCCTTGCAATGACCTTTTACGGGGATTTAGACGTATCCATCATCGATGAATTACCTCCAGGAAGAAAACCGATTCAGACCATCCATCGTTTTGAATCCCATCGACCTCAGTTGTATCAATTCATGCGCGAACAGATCGGTTTAGGACGTCAGATTTACATTGTTTATCCGCTGATTGAGGAAAGCGAAACGCTGGACTTTAAAAGTCTTGAAGATGGGTATCTTAACATAACGGAGGCATTTCCGATTCCTGAATACCATGTGAGCATGGTTCATGGCAAAATGCGTCCTGAGGATAAGGATCGTGAAATGCAGCGATTTATTGAAGGAACCACCCACATCATGGTCGCCACTACGGTGATTGAGGTAGGTGTCAACGTTCCCAATGCCTCGGTGATGATTATTGAAAGTGCACAACGTTTTGGGCTCTCGCAATTGCACCAATTACGCGGACGGGTTGGACGTGGAGCAGAGAAATCATATTGCGTGCTCATGACGGATTATGAACTGTCCAAAGAATCCAAAAAGCGAATGGATACGATGGTGGAAACCAATGATGGCTTTAAAATATCGGAAGTGGACTTAAAGCTCCGGGGTCCTGGCGATTTGATGGGAACTCAGCAAAGCGGTGCGCTGAATTTAAAAATTGCCGACTTATCGAAGGATCAGGAAATGGTGGTTCAAGCGCGTGAAGAGGCCATTGCCATATATTCAGAAGATCCTCGTCTAGCACACCCCTCGCGCAGTCAATTAAGAAATCGGATGATCGAAGTGTTCAAGCATAAACCCCATTGGGATAAAATTGCGTAAAAAAAATCCCGCCGAAGCGGGATTTTGAAGAATTGCTGTTGTTACAATTAATCTTCTTTACCTTCGGTAAGTTTTTCCATAACTTCTTTAGAACCTACAATCATATTTTGGAAAGCTCTCACCCCTGTCCCTGCAGGAATTAAGTGACCAACGATGACGTTTTCTTTCAAACCAAGAAGGTGGTCTTCTTTACCCGAAATAGCGGCCTCATTCAACACTTTGGTCGTTTCCTGGAAGGAAGCCGCCGAAATGAAGGACTGCGTTTGCAAAGATGCACGCGTAATCCCTTGAAGAAGTGGTGTTGAGGTAGCAGGTTTTGCTTCTCGTGCTTCAATCAATTGCTTGTCTTCACGCTTCAATTTAGAGTTTTCATCACGGAACTTACGTACTGAAATGATTTGTCCCGCTTCAACTTCTGTAGAATCACCGGCGTCCCTTACGAACATCATACCGTAAAGAGCGTCATTAGCTTCCATAATATCTGCTTTGTGGATGGACTGACCTTCTAAGAAACGGGTGTCACCAGCATCAATAATTTCGGCTTTAAGCATCATCTGACGAACAATAACTTCAAAGTGTTTGTCGTTGATTTTTACCCCTTGTAAACGGTATACTTCTTGAATTTCATTGACGATATACTCCTGTACTTTGGTAGGACCTTCAATGTTCAAAATATCGTTCGGAGTTATGGCACCATCCGAAAGCGGACTACCAGCACGAACGAAATCGTTCTGTTGTACCAAAATATGTTTGGAAAGCGGAACAAGGTATTTCTTCAGTTCACCCGACTTCGGCGTAATAATGATTTCACGGTTTCCACGCTTGATCGTACCAAAAGATGCCGTTCCGTCAATTTCAGAAACAACGGCTGGATTGGAAGGATTACGTGCCTCGAATAATTCGGTAACACGCGGTAGACCTCCCGTAATATCTCCTGATTTTCCGGAAGTTCTAGGTATTTTAACCAAAATTTCCCCTGCTTCCACGGTTATTCCGTTTTTCACTGCTACGTTAGCCCCAACCGGCAGCGAATATTCCCGCATGGTTTCTTTCGATTTAGAATCTACGATATGTATGGCAGGGTTTCTTCGCTTATCTCTAGATTCGATAATTACGATACGGTCGAATCCTGTTTGTTCGTCCATTTCCTCTCGGTACGTAATTCCAGGCTCCATGTCTTTAAACAACACTTTACCTTTAACTTCCGTAATGATGAGGGCATTATACGGGTCCCACTTACAAATAACATCCCCTTTTTTGATGGATTTTTGACCATTAATCATCAAATCCGAACCGTAAGGAATGTTCGCATTCATCAAAACAACACCTGTTTTCTCGTCAATGATGCGTACTTCACCAGAACGACCAACTACGGTTGTTTTGACCGTACCATCGGTGCCTTTGAAGTCGATGGTTCTTAACTCTTCGAATTCCAGTTTACCTGAATGTTTTGCTTTGATATCTGAACTATCCGCAATATTCGATGCAGTACCCCCTACGTGGAAGGTTCTCAAGGTTAACTGAGTTCCAGGCTCACCAATGGATTGCGCTGCAATAACACCAACTGCATCACCAATTTGGGTAGGTCGGTGCGTGGAAAGGTTTCTACCGTAACATTTCGCACAAACACCTTTACGCATTTCGCACGTTAGCACGGAACGAATTTCTACTTCTTCAATTCCTTGTGCCTCCATTTCTTTAGCGATATCCTCGGTAATCATATCTCCACTTGCAACAATCAGTTGGTCGGAATCAGGCGCGTAAACATCGTGTACTGAGGTTCGACCAAGAATTCGATCGTTCAGTGACTCAATTATTTCGTCGTTCTTTCTTAACGCAGAAGCAACAATACCGCGCAGCGTACCACAATCTTCTGAGTTGATGACAACATCCTGTGCGACATCGACCAAACGACGCGTCAAATAACCGGCATCTGCCGTTTTCAAGGCGGTATCTGCAAGTCCTTTACGTGCACCGTGGGTCGAGATAAAATACTCGAGAATCGAAAGACCTTCCTTAAAGTTCGAAAGAATTGGATTTTCAATGATTTCTTGAGTAGTTGCGCCGGACTTTTGCGGCTTAGCCATCAAACCTCGCATTCCAGAAAGCTGACGAATCTGCTCTCTTGAACCACGCGCACCCGAATCAAACATCATGTAGATAGGATTGAACCCTTGACGGTCTGCTTTGAGCTGATCCATCAACGTTTGCGTCAAGCGAGAGTTCGTGTGCGTCCAAATATCAATAATTTGGTTGTAGCGTTCGTTGTTCGTGATGAAACCGTTTCGGTAATTCTCCATAACATCCAACACTTCCGCCTCAGCCTTTGCCACCAATTCCGCTTTTTGTTTAGGAATAATAATGTTATCCAAGTTGAAGGACAATCCCCCTTTGAAGGCCATGCTGTATCCAAGATTTTTGATATCGTCCAAAAACTGAGCAGTTCTTGAAGTACCGGAAACCTTGAGAACCTCTCCGATAATATCTCGCAAAGCCTTTTTGGTTAATACGTCGTTGACAAATCCAGCCTCGCGAGGAACTTTTTCATTAAAAAGCACTCTACCGCATGTGGTTTCAATCAACTTGAGTGCAGGAATGCCCTGCTCATCGAGATCGTAGGTTTTTACTTTGATCGGAGCATGTAAATCTAAACGTCGTTCATTGTACGCAATAATCACTTCCTCTGGAGAGTAAAATGTTTTACCTTCTCCCTTAACGGTTTCGGTCTCCGTAGAAACCTTCCCTTTGGTCATGTAATATAGACCAAGCACCATGTCTTGGGATGGAACGGCAATTGGAGCGCCGTTGGCCGGATTCAGAATATTATGCGAAGCCAACATTAACAGCTGTGCCTCCAAAATTGCAGCATTACCCAAGGGTAAATGCACGGCCATTTGGTCACCGTCGAAGTCCGCGTTGAATGCCGTGGTTACCAAGGGATGTAAACGAATCGCTTTACCCTCAATTAATTTAGGTTGAAACGCTTGAATACCCAAGCGGTGAAGTGTTGGTGCCCTGTTCAATAGAACCGGGTGCCCTTTTAACACATTTTCAAGAATGTCCCAAACAACAGGCTCTTTTTTGTCGACAATTTTTTTCGCTGACTTAACCGTTTTTACAATCCCACGCTCAATCATTTTACGAATGATGAACGGTTTGTAAAGTTCCGCTGCCATATCTTTTGGCAAACCGCACTCGTGCAATTTTAAATCTGGGCCTACGACAATGACGGAACGCGCGGAATAATCCACCCTTTTTCCAAGTAAGTTTTGACGAAAACGCCCTTGTTTCCCTTTCAAGGAATCCGAAAGCGACTTTAAGGCACGGTTGGATTCTGTTTTTACAGCACTTGACTTACGAGAGTTATCAAACAAGGAATCAACTGCTTCCTGAAGCATGCGTTTCTCGTTGCGCAAAATCACCTCTGGAGCCTTAATTTCAATCAAACGCTTCAAACGATTGTTACGAATAATAACACGACGGTATAGATCATTTAGATCTGACGTTGCAAATCGACCTCCATCCAGAGGAACCAAAGGACGTAACTCAGGTGGTATTACGGGAACAACCTTCACAATCATCCATTCTGGATGGTTGTCTATACGCGTTTGAGAATCACGCATTGCTTCCACAACCTGCAACCTTTTCAACGCTTCATTTTTACGTTGAACAGAGGTTTCTGTATCCGCCGCAAGGCGTAAATCACGGGATAGTTTTCCAGGTCTAAATCTTTCAACAAATCGTGTAAGGCTTCAGCCCCCATTTTCGCAACAAATTTGTTTGGATCACTGTCGTCCAAATAATGATTGTCTTTGAGCGCAG
>JBJTXE010000352.1:0-2589 GCA_046082075.1 Bacteroidota bacterium | reverse complement strand
GTTGCCTGTAGCTAAAACTTTAACAGTTCCCCCTAATTGATGGGCATAACTGACCACTTCATAGGCCGTTTTTGAAAGCGCAGAATTCGCTTGGATAAAAACAATATTTTTCATGGTTAAATTACTTTTGCTTCGTTGTGTAATAAGGATACAAGTTCATCCATGTTGTTGGTGTCAATCAATTTAACGCCAGATTTCGCAGCAGGACTCGCGAAAGATACATAGGAAGTGAGTTGTTCGGCATTTTTTGGAACAACTACTTGCAACGGCTTTGTACGAGCGGCCATAATGCCTCGCATGTTTGGAATGCGTTGTTCGGCCATTCCTTTGGCACAAGAAACTACCGCAGGAAGGCTTACCTCTACGACTTCAACACCGCCTGCAATTTCCCTTTCCAAGGTTAAAGTGTTGCCCGAAACATCTAATTTTGAAGCAATCGAAACGTAGGGAGACTCGAGAGCCTCGGCAATCATTCCTCCTAATTGAGATCCATTGAAATTGATGGTTTCCTTGCCAGTAAGCACCAAATCGAAGGATTTATCTTTGGCGAAGTCTGCGATAGCGGTTGCTACATAATAGGCGTCGTTTGGTTCTGCATCGATTCGAACAGCTTCGTCTGCACCGATCGCCAACGCTTTTCGCATAATGGCCTCATCGGAGGAGTTTCCAACCGTAATAATCGTAACGTCTGCTCCAACGGTTTCTTTTATTTCCAATGCCCGAACCAAGGCATACCACTCGTCGTAAGGATTTACAATATACTGTACTCCGTTTTCATCAAAACGACTGTTATCTTGGGTAAAAGCAATCTTTGACGTCGTGTCCGGTGCTTTACTAATACAAACTAAGATTTTCATACGGCTATTTTTGCCTTGCAAAGTTAATCAATTATTGACTAAGCGGTATTTTCAAAACAAGATTTAGCGATGATTAGTTCATCGAAAAAAGAAAGAATAGCATCGCAGCAGCAAAGGTACTTAAGGCGATTTTTTTTAATTCAGGGTCGTATTCTTGCGAATGTTGAATTTTATACACTTTGAGGAGGTGAAGTGTAAAAAACAGGAGAGGGATTCCGGCGATTAATACGTAAAAATTATCGGTATTTTTTGCCGTAATTATTAACAGTAGAATCCAACAAACCGAAGAAAGAACATACAAAGAATAATGGTACCATTTCCCCCGAATGCCGCCTAGGATTACGGCAATAGTGTTCTTTCCTGAAGCCTTGTCGTTTTGCAGATCTCGAAGGTTGTTGAGGTTAAGTACCATGGTGCTCCAAGCTCCAATGGCGGTTGCTGCCAAGATTTCTTCTAAGGAAAAGTTAGAGGTGAAAAGGTGACGCGTACCCAGCACCGCAACCCCGCCAAAAAAAAGAAACACCATGAGGTCGCCACCTCCATGATAACCGTAGGCTTTTTTTCCAACGGTGTAAGTAATCGCCGCCAACACACACAGCAAGGCAAGGACAAGGTAAAAAATCAAAGCTTTTGTGGTGAGATTGGGCAAGGCAGCGGTTAACAAAAGACCAGCGGAAAGCAGGCTTAAAAAACTCAAGAGATTCACGGCATTTTTCATGGAGGGAACCGATATTTTCCCGGATTGTATGGAGCGTTCAGGACCAATTCTTTTAGCATTGTCGGTTCCTTTCATTCCGTCTCCAAGATCGTTGGCGAAATTCGAAAGTACTTGAAACAAAACGGTTGTTACAATGCAGCCAAGCATAATCCAAGGGTTATTAAATCCTGAATTTGGACTCAATGCCAAGCCCGTAATAATTCCTGAAACGGAAAGTGGAAGGGTTCTTGGACGGGCGGTCTGAATCCAAATGGAGAGCCTTTTCATGGGATAAAGATAGGTCTTTCCTTCGCAAGAATTCGGAAATAACGTGAAGTTTACCTATATTTCCTCAATGAATAAGCGTCTTTTAATCGTGTTTAGTTTTGTCCTGTGCTGTTCATTTTCCTCGGTGAGCAGTCAAGTGACTAACGCGTATTTCGAGGTGTACCGCACAACGGCGGACAGCTTATCCTTGGTGTATGGGATTCCTGCTTGTGTAATTTTAGGAGTAGGATATCATGAGTCGGCTGGCGGCACGAGTTTGGTTGCGACCAAGCTGAACAATCATTTTGGATTAGCAGGAAATTGCCGTGAAGATGTCAGCCATCACAAAAGTCGCTACCGTTATTACCCAACCGTCATAGATTCGTTCAATGGTTTTTGCGAATGGGTAGCGTGCAGGACCTTCTATCAAGAGCTCAAAGGAACGGAAGGAGATTTAAAATGGCTTCAAAAAATAAGGGCTTCCGGGTATGCTTCTGATGGGAGTTGGGCCAATAGCATTCATAAAATTATCCTGAAGCATTGTGGTAATTAAACCATCTGCCTAAGAGGTGGCATCAACGTTGGTCACGCATGAGTTTTATCAATTTTGGCCTCATTAAGTTTATATTTTAGGTTAAAATTCGGAAAAAAAAACCGTGAGGAATCTCACGGTTTTTTTCTAAGCAAAATGTTTTTCATTTCAATTCTAATTTTACAAGATCTTTGTCTTCAGAACCCAAACAACTCCATCACTATCGACCATTTCCA
>JBJTXE010000351.1:0-2162 GCA_046082075.1 Bacteroidota bacterium | reverse complement strand
CCCTGTTTTTGGCGTCTGCCCGGGAACTCAAGACACCCTTAATGTTACCGTTAATCCTTTACCTCAGATAACCCCTGGACCTGCCATTAATACATGTATTACGACTCCGCCATTTAACTTGACAGGCTTTTCACCGGCTGGTGGTACGTGGTCAGGGATTGGAATTACCAACGGAGCCTTAGCGACTTTTAGTCCAGCTGTTGCCATGGGAGGACAGAATCCAAATGCTCCCTACACCACCACGTTAACTTATAGCTATACCCATCCTGTGACGGGATGTATAAACTCAGCAACACGTCAAGTTACCGTGAATCCATTGCCCGTTCCATCGTTCACCATGGATACGTTAAAATGCATCAATACTACGGTAAGTATTGTCAACAATTCGCAAGGAGCCAGCAGTTATTTTTGGAATTTTGGTAACGGAGCAACCAGCACCCAATTCAACCCCATTTATCAGTTTCCAGCTGGAGGAAATTTCACCGTGACGCTAACAGCTACCTCACCTCAGGGCTGTGTTGATTCAACCAATCATAGCATTCATATCGTAAGCACGCCAACTGCTTCCTTTGTTCCTTCGCCCAATAACGGTTGCGGACCGCTTAATGTGAATTTCAATAATACTTCCAGCGGATACAACATAGCTACCTATTTCTGGAATTTTGGATTTCCAGCCAACGGTCCTTTTTCCAATGCACAGAATCCGGGGGCTTTAACTTTCGCACCTCCGTTGATTCAAGACACCAATTACGTTGTTTCGCTATCGGTGACTAACTTATGCGGTACATCGACCTTTTTGGATACGATTTTGGTTCATCCTTTACCCATTGCCTCCTTCGCAACGACGGTTAATACCGGATGTTCTCCTTTGCCCGTTGGGTTTCAGAATTTATCCTTGGGGAGCCCTACCAACTACATTTGGAATTTTGGTGACGGGTCATTCAGTACCGCTGTAAATCCAACGCATACCTTTACCTATGGTCCGAACGATACGATTTTCAATGTTGCGTTGATTGCTATCAATGCCTGCGGATCGGATACTAGTTATTTTCCTATCCATGTTTTCCCGAATACCGTCTCCAGTTTCTTCAATACGAATCCCACGGTGGGTTGTGCTCCGTTGAATGTACAGTTCACCAATTTTTCCCAAGGGGGTAATTTGAATTATTTTTGGAGCTTCGGGAATGGACAAGTTTCAAATGCTCAGAGTCCGAGCCATTTATACACTTCATCGGGAACGTTCATCGCCCAGTTGGTCGTGGACAATGGATGCTCCTATGATACATCCACTATTTCTATTACGGTGTTACCTAAACCTCAAGTTGCCTTTACGGTGGTGGATGATACCCTGTGCATGGGTCAGAATTTTCAATTCAATAATTTGTCCTCGCAGCTATCTAACGCAACTTGGTTGTTTGGGGATGGAACCGGTTCCAACGTTTACAGTCCATCACATATTTATGGAAGCGCAGGTAATTTTACCGTAGCATTAATTGGAACTTCCGCTGCGAATGGATGTGTAGATACAGCCTACAGAACGATTACGTCAATTCCAAGTCCGGTGTTGAATTACGATACTTTACTCTACGAAGGATGTGCGGTATTAGGTGTGAGTTTTAATGAATTGTCGGGCTCTGCCTCTTCAGCAGTATGGGATTATGGCGACGGAACCATTGGTATTGCTCCAAGCAGTACCCACCTCTACCCAAATCCTGGAACTTATAATCCACAAGTCGTAGCGCAAAACGCTTTCGGATGCACCGACACGGCTGATTTTACGGTGGTAGTGCATGCTGTTCCTGTCGCTGATTTTGATGTTGCCGATAAAACTTCTTGCGATGTACCTTTCTTGGTTACTCCTGTTAATCTTAGCCAAGGGGCCTTGGTGTACGATTGGAATTTTGGCAACGGAAGCGGATCGAATCAATTTGAACCAACGGCAACTTATACCCAATCGGGAACCTACAATTTGGTGTTAATGGCGTACAACCAGTTTGGTTGCGGCGATACAACGGTACAAAGCATTATTGTACATCCCGTTGCTAATGCTCAATTTATCCCAGATACCACGGTGGGTTGTGAGGATCTAACAGTTTCCTTCACGAACAATTCCAACAATGCAACGAGTTTCTTATGGAACTTTGGGGACGGTTCTTCGATAC
>JBJTXE010000350.1:0-3771 GCA_046082075.1 Bacteroidota bacterium | reverse complement strand
GGAACAACGCTTCCTCCGGTAATTCAATCCACAGGTTCTGCGCTAACCCTTGAATTTCGTTCTGATTGCGGAACTACCCAAAGCGGTTGGGCCGCCTCCTATACCTCCAGCGCGCAATTAACGGATATTACACCTCCCGTTAGTACTGTTTCTCTTCCGTTGGCATGGCATACACAAGATTTCACAGCAGGACTCGTTTCCGTGGACCCAGGGTCGGGTGTTGCGCATTCCTTTTATAATGTTTCTTCACGGTCCAATGCCACTAACCCAAAATATTCCAACAAAAGTTATGGATTCTTTCGGGAAGAATTTTCCGGAACCGCTTTTCAATGGACGAATCAAACAGGAAATTTTCAGATTGGTAATGGAATTTTCAGCATGAACGACGCCTCCCAAAACAACTCCAATGCCTATGCACAACTCACTCAAAATCAACAACAAACCTATTTATATACTTGGCGGCAAAGGATTACTTCAACTAACGCAAATCAACGAGCCGGAATGCATTTCTTTTGCAGCGACCCAACCCTTGCTAACCGAGGAAACTCCTATTTTGTCTTCTTCCGCGAGGAAACGGATAAAGTACAAATTTACGAGGTGAACAACGACGTTTTTACCATGCAATATGAAGCCCCGGTTACCTTAGTGCCGAACCAATGGTATAACATCAAAGTAATCTATTCCTACAGTTCTGGAAATATCATCGTGTATACCAACGATAACCTTGTGGCCACCTGGCACGACAACACACCGCTTGCGCAAGGAAATTCCATTTCCCTTCGTTCAGGAGCTTGTACAGTTGATTTTGACAATATTTTTGTCTACCAAACGCATGCTAATCAAGAACTGGTGAGTGTTGGTCCCAATAAAGAAATTGAACACCAAAGCGATCAACAACAACCTTCCGGCGTCATTCGGATGATTGCCATGGATTCTTCCAGTAATTGGTCAAACGCCAGCGAACAAACCGTTCAAGTGGACTGGACTGCTCCGGTTTTTACCACCTGCAACGATGGTCCAAGCAACGATATCGATAGTTTTTACACTGCCGCTTTGAAAACGAATTGGTCGTCCAATGATCCACATTCTGGTGTATCTTACTATGACCTATCCCTTGGTACCTCCGTTGGAAACACTTCTGTCTTGAATTGGATGAATATGAGTACAAGCACGAGCTACACCTACAACTTGACAAGTCCTATTAATGGCATCGTTTATTTCGGAAATGTCAAATCCACCAACACTGCTGGATTAACGGGAACGCAAAGCACCGACGGTCAGAAATACCTGTCACAAGCCAACATGTTGATACCCGAATCACCCAACCCACTAGCACAAATCTTGGTTTATCCTAATCCCAACAACGGGCAACAACTCCATTTGACAAACCTTCCTTTTCCTGTCGGCATCCAACTCTACGACGCCCAAGGAAAGCTTATACTCAGTAAAGAACCTGGACTTCACAATCTTCTTGATACAAACATAGCCCAAGGGGTTTATACCTTACAACTTTCAGGCGAAGGAGCTCGATTGAATTTGCGTTTAGTGGTTCAATAAGGTTCGAAATGCTCTAAAATTTTGTCGGCTAATACCGCACTCAATTTGAAGTAACTTTCGTGGGTCCAACCTCCAACATGGGGAGTAAGAATAACGCGGTTGGATTGAATTAAATAATCTAAGACGTCCGACGAATCCTTGCTCCTCATGCTTTCAAAATCTTTAGATTCGTATTCGAGCACATCCAACCCGGCACCCTTTATTTTGCCGCTTTTAAGCGCATCAACAAGGGCATGGGTTTGCACAATTTTGCCACGAGAAAGGTTCAAAAAATAGAGGGGTTTATTGAATTTGTGAAAAAAGGCCTCATTCACCACGTCGATCGTTTCTTTGTTTTGTGGAATATGCAACGAAAGAACATCGGCTTGTTCGTGGATGGCCTCCATGGTGCTTTCTTGAACTTGAGCATCCCCAAAGCCAGTTAGGTATTTATCGTACACCAAAACCTTGACGTCAAAACCCTTAAGTAGTTTGGCAAAAGCCTTACCGTTGTTACCGTAGCCAATTATGCCGACGGTTTTACCGCTTAATTCTTCTCCTCGATTTTCTTCTCGGCGCCAGACTCCTTGTTGAATTTGTTCTTGGGCTTGGGGAAATTTGTTGAGTAGCGCCAGCAGCATTCCCAGTGCGTGTTCCGCAACCGCAAGACGGTTTCCCTCAGGTGAATTAAACAAAAGAATATCTCTCGCTTTGCAATACCGTTGATCAATATTCTCCAATCCCGAACCAGAACGTGCAATAAATTTTACGTTCGGAAAATGATTTAATAATTCTTCGTTCAAAAAAAAACGTGCGCGAATTACGATCCCATCCACCTGGTTTCCCAACGATATAAATTCTTCTAAACTCAAGGAGGTGGCATCAACGCATTGAAATCCTCTTTTCGTTAAACGTTCTTTTAATACCTCATGGACTGTATCCACAAAAAACACCTTCATGTTGGATTTTTGATAAAAGTAGCAAAAAAACGACCTTCATAATTGAATGCTATCGAACGTTCTTAAGGTTATTAAGGTCTTCTTACATCTCAGGCCGTTTAAGGCCCTTAAAACGCTTTAAAACACATTTTTACCTCCCTAAATAGATCAAAAGTACAGAAATATCACTCGGTGAGACCCCAGAGATGCGCGATGCTTGTCCGATGGTAACGGGTTGGACCTCGGACAATTTTTCAACCGCTTCACTGCTCAAACTTTTCAATTGACGAAAATTCAAATCGGAAGGAATACTTACTTTTTCGAGGCGTAGCATTTTTGCTGCATTTTCCTCTTCGCGATCGATATAACCTTCGTACTTGAGTTGAATCTCTGCTTGCACCCTAACCTCTTCGCTCAATTGCCGATTATCTAGATAATTATGTAATTTAATATTACACTTTTCCAATAAGGACAAATCAACTCCGGGTCGAGTAATGAGCGATGCCGCTTTCATTTGTTGGGTAATGGGCGCTGAGTCTACCGCCATTAGGTCATCATTTACCTCATTTGGAGTGATACCAATGGTTCGCAATGCCTTCTTTAATTGATGAATTTCTTCTTCTTTTTGTTCTACCTTTCTGCGCTGCTCATCGGTCAACAAACCTAAATCCGAAGCTTTTAGCGACAAGCGCAAATCGGCATTATCTTGCCGAAGCAGAATTCGATATTCCGCACGGCTGGTAAACATGCGGTAAGGTTCTTTGGTGCCTTTAGTTACGAGATCATCAATAAGAACCCCTATGTAAGCTTCGCTTCTTTGCAAGATAAACGGCTCTTGTTCGTTTATTTTTAAATGGGCATTAATACCCGCCATTAATCCTTGACAAGCGGCTTCTTCATATCCTGTTGTGCCATTGATTTGGCCCGCGAAATACAAACCTTCTATGCGCTTTGTTTCGAGGGTATGTTTCAGTTGGGTTGGGGGAAAATAATCGTATTCGATCGCATAACCTGGTCGAAACAACTTGGCCTTCTCAAAACCTCGAATGGATTTAATGGCTTTAACTTGAACATCTTCTGGAAGGGATGTGCTAAAGCCGTTTACATAAATCTCTACGGTATTCCACCCCTCGGGTTCCACGAAAATCTGATGGCGATCGCGGTCCGCGAAACGGTTTATTTTATCCTCAATGCTTGGACAATAACGCGGACCAGTGCTTTGAATAGCCCCATTAAACATGGGTGATCGATCAAATCCGGCCCTGAGAAGATCATGGGTTTCAGGATTGGTATAGGT
>JBJTXE010000349.1:0-3991 GCA_046082075.1 Bacteroidota bacterium | reverse complement strand
CTTAATTTTAACGTATTTCCCTTTAACCGCTGGAGGAGGATTGTTATTAATCACTTCCAACATCACCTCGTTCAGCTTCGAAGTGGGAATTTTCTTGGTTCGGTTGGCGAAAACCTCCATAACCGTCTCAACCGCTTTATGCAAGCGCTGTTTCGTTATCGTTGAAGTAAAGAGAATCGGAACATCATTGAAAGGAGCCAATTCCTTTCGAAGGTTATCCTCGTATATTTTCATGGTCGATTGGTCCTTCTCTACCAAATCCCATTTATTCACTAAGACTACTACTCCTTTCGAATTTTTCTCAATCATGTAATAGATGGACAAATCCTGCTTTTGAAGTCCTTCGGATGCGTCAATCATCATGAAGCAAACGTCGCTGCTTTCGATGGTTCGCACCGATCGAAGTACGGAATAGTATTCGATGTCTTCTGTGACTTTTGCCTTTTTTCGGATTCCAGCAGTATCTATTAGCAAGAAGTCATGGCCAAAAGCACGATAGCGCGTATGAATGGAATCCCTCGTGGTTCCGGAAATATCGGTCACGATGTTGCGCTCTTGATTGGTGAGAGCATTAATCATAGAAGACTTCCCCACGTTTGGACGCCCAACAATGGCAATTCGCGGTAAACTGTCTTGTTCCAAGACGTTATCATCTTCTTTATCCAAATGAACGACTACTTCATCCAAAAGATCACCGGTCCCTCCCCCATTGGCAGCGCTCAAATCAAATACTTCCCCGAGACCAAAGGAGTAAAACTCAGCCGACATTCCGATTCGGTCGTTTGAATCTACTTTATTCGCCACAACCACAACCTTTTTTCGGCTTTTTCGCAGTAATTCAGCCACTAATAAATCCATTTCTACGATTCCCGTAGTAACGTCCACCATGAATAAAATGAGGGATGCTTCATCTACGGCCAATTCCACTTGTTTTCGGATTTCACCCTCGAAAATATCTTCTTTCGTGGTGGCGTAACCTCCGGTATCTATTACGGAGAATTTATAACCGTTCCACTCCCCTTTTCCATAGATACGGTCGCGCGTAACACCGCTCACTTCTTTAACTATGGCGTCACGGGATTCCGTTAACCGATTAAATAAGGTGGACTTTCCCACATTTGGCCTTCCCACAATTGCAATGATATTGCTCATTAGTACCCGTATTTTTTAAGTTTAGCTTCCGATGATCTCCAATCCTTGTCTACTTTGACATACGATTCGAGAAACACCTTTTTATCCAAGAACTTTTGAATGTCGATGCGTGCTTGCCTTCCAATTTTCTTGAGCATTTCACCGCCTTTTCCAATAACAATTCCTTTTTGCGAGTCACGTTCTACCACAATGATCGCGCGAATGTTGATGATATGCGGAGTTTCTTCGTAGTGTTCTATTTCAATTTGACAACTGTAGGGAATTTCTTTTTGGCAGAAATTGAATATTTTTTCTCGGATGATTTCTGAGACAAAAAATCGCATAGGGCGGTCAGATAACTCCTCTTTATCGTAATAGGGAGGACTTTCTGGAATCATGGTTCGAATTCGATCCCAAACAAGGTCAAGGTTGAAATTATGCAAGGCTGAAATAGGAAATACTTCGGCGGAAGGAAGTTCATTTTGCCAATATGCGATGCGCTCTGCCACGACTTCCTGTTTCGATAGATCAATTTTATTGATTAGGCAAAGCACGGGAACTTTTAATTTTTTGATTCGCTCCAAGGTTTCCTCATGGTTCATTTTCTTTTCCAAGGTATCGGTAACAAAGAGCAGCACATCCGCATCTTGAAGGGATGTCGAAACGTACTCCATCATGTTGTCGTGGAGTTTATAGGCGGAATTCACAACCCCCGGAGTGTCGGAAAAAACGATTTGATATTCCTCATCGTTTACGATGCCCAAAATACGATGGCGTGTTGTTTGGGCCTTGGACGTGACAATAGAAAGTTTTTCGCCGACCAAGGCATTCATTAAGGTGGACTTCCCCACATTGGGACTGCCGACAATGTTAACAAAACCTGATTTGTGCGCCATAAGGTGCAAAGGTACGTATTTGCAGGCGTAAAGCCGAAATAATCCCCTTGTTCCTTGAAATCACTAACTTCGTACCGTGAATTCTGATGAGCACTTCATGCAACGCTGCATTGATCTAGCCTACCTCGGTTTAGGTCGTGTTGCACCCAACCCCATGGTGGGATGCGTGATCGTTAAAGACGGGGTGATCCTTGGCGAAGGCTACCACAGAGCCTTTGGAGAACCGCATGCGGAAATCGAGGCCATAAAAAACGTTGGGGATAACGCGAAAATTAAAGGCGCAACCGTTTATGTTTCCTTGGAACCTTGCACGCATTTCGGTAAAACTCCACCTTGTGTAAGCTCCTTAATTGAACTAAAACCTCGGAAAGTGGTGATAGGAAGCAGGGATTCGAACCCTACGGTTGCCGGAAAAGGCATCGACCGATTACAACGCGAAGGAATTGAAGTAGTGGAAGGTGTCCTGGAGGAAGAATGCAGGGAACTGAATAAACGTTTTTTTACCTTCCATGAAAAACGTCGTCCCTACGTCATTTTGAAGTGGGCGCAAACCCAAGACGGATATTTAGACCGCAACCGCGAAGAGGATGAAACGGGCATTAATTGGATTTCAACGGTTGAAACTAAAATGCTGGTCCATCAATGGAGGGCAGAAGAATCTGGAATATTGGTAGGAAGAAATACCATTTTGAACGACAACCCATCGCTCACGGTTCGTCAAGTCTCCGGAAAAAATCCAACGCGCATCGTTATAGACAGCAATCTTCAGCTTTCTTCCGATGTTGGGGTGTTTTCGGATGAAGCGCCTACCCTCGTGTTTAACCGCGTAAAAAGCGCTCAAAAAGAAAACGTCGAATGGATAAAAATTCCCGAAACCTCCACACAGCATATTCTCGAAGAACTTTACCGACGAAATATTTTAAGTGTTTTGGTGGAAGGCGGTAGCCGAACGCTTCAGTATTTTATCATCGACAATGTTTGGGATGAAGCACGGGTAATTGTGAGTCCCATCAAATTTAAAGAAGGCATGCGCGCCCCTGTACTTACCAAGACACCGATTCGATCGCATCCATTCGGACCTTCGGACACGGTGTATTATTACCAACGCAAATAGCATGGATTTACTGCTGAGCATTTTTTCGTCTACCCTAATTTTTATTCTATTCCGTTCATTTCCAAAATATAAAGTAGACACACTTCAAGCGGTAGTTGCTAATTATTTTGTCGCGTTTACCTGCGGTGTTATGCTGTTTTCGAACGACTTAAGCGCCATGAAAGACCAAGAAATAATGCAGGCAAGCCCCTATGCTTTCCTCTGCAGCGTATTGTTTATTTCACTTTTCGTCATTATGGGAATAAGCTCTCAAAAAAACGGAGTTGCCACCACCTCCATTGCCGTTAAAATGTCCATGGCCTTATCGGTATTATTTGTCTTAATAGCTCAATTTAACGCTATAAATTTCAACAACTTAATCCCTCTAATTTTGGCTTTGACTGGGGTGTTTTTGGTTTCTTATCAAGGTCAAACGAAGGAAGGTTCAGGTTCTGTTTGGATGTTAGGCGTTCTCTTCCTTGGAAGCGCTGGTTTAGACCTTGTATTATTTTATGTGCAAGATTCATGGCTTCCTAATTTTCATCAAGGTCTCTTTGCTTCCCTTGGCTTTGGTATGGCAGGATGCCTTGGAATACTGTATCTTATCTACCTTCGTTTACAAAAAAAGTTGAAGTTTGAATTGCGAAGTTGGGTGGGAGGCATTGTTTTAGGAATCCCCAATTACTTTTCTATTTACTTGTTGGTTAAAGCTTACAACTCTTTGGGAATAGAACCTCAACAAGTGCTCTCTATTGCCAATGTTGGTGTGGTCTTGGCTTCCGCTCTCGTTGGTTTTTTGCTTTTCAAAGAACCATTTTCTTGGAAAAAAGGTTGGGGCATGGTCCTATGTTTATTAGCCTTAAGCTTGTCA
>JBJTXE010000348.1:0-3599 GCA_046082075.1 Bacteroidota bacterium | reverse complement strand
GTCGAAAGTTGGTTAAACTCAGTATCCAACATGGTAATCAACCGCTCTTCGCAAACATAACGTTTCGCTTTTCCGTACATCGCATCCGACACTTTCATATCGTACGCCGAACGGGTAAAGGCTATGGTACCGGAACTCCCTCCCGCTTTAAAAAAATTGGCAGCTACTTCCTGGCCTGCGCCTATTTCAGCAAAGCAACCATAAATATCTCGGGTAAGGTTTATTTTAAGCGCTTTGTCTTCGGTAGTAAACTTTTCTTTCATCAGTTCGGATCTTGAAATTTTGGATTATTTACAAACTCTAAATCGGTAAGGGTCATTAGAAACGTTTTCAATAATTGCTTTTCTTGAGCATCCAATTGCACCCCTCCTTGGTTGGCAAATTCAATCAAAGGGTCAATGGTTGGTGACATGTGAACGCCCGAGGAGTAGTGTTCGATGACCTCATCCAAGGTTTTAAACCTCCCGTCGTGCATGTAAGGCGCGGTTAGTGCAATATTTCTTAAGGTCGGTACTTTAAATTTACCGTTATCGTTGGCGTTGGTGGTAACCGCCCCGCGGCCGAGATCGCTAAAGCTTGCGTCTAAGCCGTTATTGCTGAATTTCGCAACACGCATGAGGGGCCCATTATGGCAATGAAAACAATCGGCGCCGTTCAGGCTTTTAAAGAGATCGTATCCCGCCCATTCCTCATTGGTAATCTGAACCGATTGATCCCAGGCACTTAAGGGAAGGTTGTTTTCAATTTTGTACATCACGTCGTACTTGCTCCTTCCAGAAATCATGGTGCGAATAAACTGAGCTATGGCTTTGGCTGCGTGGGTAGAGTCAAAATCCACCACCCCAAAAGCTTTGTAGAATTGGTTCCTGTAATACGTGTCTTTTTTCAATTTACTAAGCGCTTCTTTCCACGAAAGGTGCATTTCGATGGGATTCGGTACTGGCTCCAAAATTTGATGTTCCAAAGAATTTGCCCTTCCGTCCCAAAAAAAGAAGGAATCCCACCCCAAATTGATCAAGGCCATGGCGTTGCGGTTGCCTTGGATGCCATCGATTCCGGTAGAATACTTCGCAGAATCGGAAAAGGAGGAAAAGGAAGAATGGCAGGAAGCACAGCTCATTTTATCGTTGCCGCTGAGCCTTTTTTCATAAAACAAATACCTACCTAACTCCACCCCTTCAACCGTCATGGGGTTATCGGCAGGAATATTCATTGACGGGAAATGCGAAGGAATTTCCAACGCATAAGGCGTGGGTTGATAGCCGACTTTTTCCTTAGCGCAGGAATTCAAAAGCCATACGGCAACAAGTAAAAACGCAAGAGATCTCATGGTAACTGCAAGGCGTTTTTAAAGTTATCGGCAACTTTTTGGGTAAGTGCTCCAAGTCCGGCGCCAGAGTGGGTGAACGGTTCGTTGGGAATATCAATGGGTTGAAGAGGATTAAAGAAAAACGATTCCATGTCCAATTTCAGGGATAAAGAATGCTGGTGGTCACCGGTTTTCACCCAAGAAAGGTTGTTAAAGGTTACAGGTTCCTGGTATAAATCCGTGCCGACATGGTAACTGTAACTTAAGTCAAAGTTATCGATGCCATCATTCAAGGTATCGGCTTTTCCTTCTACGGCGATAAAAATATAACCGGTACTCCACCCCCAATGCATGGTGCCAGAATTGACAATATTCAGGGGACTATTGTTGGGGAATGCTGAGGGATCGTCGTGGTTGAGTGAGGTGTCCACCCCTAAAATCATCGAGAGGGAGGAAAATTTGTTGAAATCAGCGGTTTGGTCGAGCATTACGTTTCCGTTGTCTCGAAAATCAAAGTAGGCCACTTCGGCAAGTTGGTTATTTTGATAGCCAAGTAACGTAGAGAAAAACTTAATGTCGGAAACTTTAATGCGAATACCGTTGGGACCTTGGTATATGGAGTCCAACATTAAGGGATTCAAGCCGAACATGGGGTTCACCAAAATCCTGACCGTTTCAGCGGGGGCTGGCGGTGGATCAACTGGTTTGGGTTTGCAGGCCAAAAGCGTGATAAGAAATAAAGCTATCCAAATTACTTTCATCCTTCGAGTTAAAAAAAGATTTTCAGAACGTAACAAATTTACGGTTAATCAAAGTAATTTTATCAAGAACCCTTAAGAAATTCAACATCGTGTCACTCCTCGTATTAAACGCATCGGCAGGCAGCGGTAAAACGTACCGTTTGGTCCAAGAATACCTTTACTTACTTTTCCTCCCAGTATCGGATAGTAAAAAGTTCAAATCGTTGTTGGCGATGACTTTCACGAACAAGGCGGCCTTGGAAATGAAAGAGCGGATATTACTCGCCTTGAACGAGATTGCTTCATTCGATGGAACGAACGATGGAACCCAACAACAAATAACGAGCTTGAGCTTGTTAACAGAACGACCTTACCATGAATTCCCGAGCAGAGCCCAAGAAATCTTATCCGAAATACTGCACAATTATGAGGATTTTATGGTGTCCACCATTGACAAATTCAACCTGCGATTAATCCGTTCCTTTCACCGCGACCTCAACCTTCCGCAAGAGTTTGAGGTGGTAATGAACGAGTCGGAAATCATGGAAAAGGTGGTAGATGCCTTGTTGGTGAACATTGGAACGGAAGGAAACGAAGCATTAACCCGTTTGGTGGAGAATTACACTAAGAAAAACTTAGAGGAAGAAACCCAATGGAATTTCCGCAATCAGCTCATTTCATTTTGCAGCATTCTTTCCAAAGAGCGCTATTTCGGTTTGGTGAAACAACTCTTGGACACCCCCTATTCCGAGCAGGACTTATGGAATGTTAAGGATCAGCAACGTGCCTTGGTCAACCAGCTTTTAGATCAATGTAAAACCGTGCATCGATTGTTTGTTGAAGCAGCAATTCCCCTGGATAAATTACCCCAAAAAGGTAATACTCAAAGGGCTTTTGAAAAATTAGGTGCTTACGAAGCTTGGCCAGAGGCCATCGTTACTTCCGTGGTAATCAAAACCTTGCAAGAAGGTAAATACGATCGTGTTTTCAGCCCAGTATTGCTGAACGAATTCCGAGAATTGCTCGATTTCTTTGACGCGCAACATGAACGGCATTGTGCCCTTGTATACTACCAAGAGACTTTTTACAACCTTGCTTTATTACAGTATGTGGCGCGTGAAATGGCCAAAATACGCACCGAGGAACAATTTGTACGCATTTCAGAATTTAATGCACTCATTGGGAATTTAGTACAGCATCAACATGCGCCATTCATTTATGAACGGTTGGGGAATAGGATTCATCATTTTATGCTGGATGAATTTCAAGATACCTCTCGCTTGCAATGGATGAACCTTGTGCCTCTCGTCGAAGAATCCTTGTCGAAAGGGAATAAAAACCTCATCGTGGGCGATGCCAAACAATCTATTTACCGATTCAACAATGGCTTAGCTGAACAATTTGTAGCGCTTCCACGCATTTACAATCCGGATAACGATCCTGATGTTCAACGTCGGTCGGATTATTTCAACGAAGTTGGCACCTTGGAAGTCATGTCAGATAACTACCGTTCTGGGAAGAAAATCGTTGAATTCAACAACCTGCTTTTT
>JBJTXE010000347.1:0-7370 GCA_046082075.1 Bacteroidota bacterium | reverse complement strand
TCATCCTGAAATTCTTGAGGTTCGGAATCTAGGACTGATGTTTGCCTTCGATATGGCCTCGGCCGAAAGAGTTGAACGAGTGGTGATGCGCTGTCTGGATAAACGAATTTTGACCTTTTGGTTTCTTTCCCATCCCTACAGTTTTCGACTTGCCCCTCCTTTAACCATTACTCCGGAGGAGGCAAGGACTTTTGCTCAAGAGATTTATCAAGCAATCGAGGAAACAAAGGCTTAACAGAATCGTTTTAGATGTAGTATCTTTACACCCGCATCATGAAAGTTACCCAACATCTTCAAGAAGCGAAAGGAACCCTCTTTTCGTTTGAAATTTTACCACCGCTAAAAGGTAAAGGCATTAAATCGTTGTACGACGGGATTGACCCTTTGATGGAGTTTAAACCAAAATTTGTGAACGTTACCTACCACCGTGAGGAATTTGTTTATAAAGAAAGGCAAAACGGCTTGCTGGAAAAAATAGCCGTTCGTAAACGTCCAGGAACGGTGGGTATTTGTGCTGCGATCATGAACCGCTACAATATCGATGCTGTGCCTCATTTGATTTGTGGCGGCTTTAGCCAAGAAGAGACCGAAAACGCCCTCATCGATTTACAGTTTTTAGGCATTGATAACGTATTGGCCTTGCGCGGTGATTCCATTAAATCAGAACAGGTATTTGTACCTGAACCCGGAGGACATCAGCACGCCAACGAATTGATAAATCAAATCCGTCAAATGAATCAAGGACGCTATTTGATGGACGACTATAAAACGGATCCCACCGATTTTTGCATCGGAGCAGCAGGATACCCAGAAAAACACTTTGAAGCGATGAACATGGAAGACGATCTTTACCATCTGAAAAAGAAGGTGGAGGCAGGAGCGGATTACATCGTCACACAAATGTTTTTTGACAATCAAAAGTTTTTTGATTTTGTAACGGCCTGCAGAAATGCAGGAATTACGGTTCCTATCATTCCGGGATTAAAACCTTTAAAGTCCTTGAAACACATCACCTTTATTCCCAAGTATTTTTTCATTGATTATCCCGTAGCATTATCGCGCGCCTTGGTGAAATGCAAAACCGATAGCGATGTGGAGAAAGTGGGCATTGAGTGGTGTATACAGCAATCCAAAGAATTAAAGGCAGCGGGAGTCCCCTGCATTCATTACTACACCATGTCTAATTCTTCGTCCGTGCATGCGGTTGCATCCGAAGTTTTTTAATCCAGCCTATGAAAGTTTTATTTGCCCTTGTAAGCGCATTTTTGATCAGCAATACCTTTGTTGCACAAAATTTCAAATTGAAAGAGTGTGTTGTTATTGGTCAATTTGATAAACCCGAGGACCGATACGCGATCGAAGTTACCTTTTGTGAATTGTTCAATGCCCTCAAAGTGAAAACCGTTCCTTCGTCCAATTACATTAAACAAGGTTCAGGAATTGCAACCCTTTTATCCGACAGCCTCATGAGCGATTTGACCCAGAAAGGTTTTAACACCTATTGTCTAATCAACGTGAAGGGATACGATAAGCGCTTTAAGAAGAGCGAATTATTGCCCGTTTTTGACGAGGCCATGGAGCGAGCAAGCATCTATAATCTTTACAAAGACGACATAGCGTCAGTGACTTTGGAATTCATTTTTTACCAGAATAAAACGGCGGTTTTCAGCGATGTTTTTAAAATTTCCAACATTGGGGAGCGCGACGATGTCATCAAACGCATTAAAAAGAAAGCTCCCAAGTATATCTTGAAAAACTGGAATCTTTAGTGTTTATCGATAAAGTCTTTGTTACGCTGCATATCTTCAGCGTCGCCATAGGCTCCACATTTCGGTGATCGTTCGAACAGTTTGATGAATTTGAGTTGTGCTTGAACCGGCCAGTAGGTGGAGCTAAACCAGTTCATACGTGCGTTGAAACCATTCCACTCGTAAAAACTTACAATAGGAATACTAATTCCAGGCACCATCATCCATGCTCGATTAAAGCGTATACCAAAACCAAGGGTGTAATGCAATTGTGCAACCAAAGGCGAATGAAATGCCATCGGTTGAAGGTTCTGTATTTCTGATTGGGGCTCATATTCTTGGGCACTTGTTATCAATCGATAGTCAATATTGATCCCCAAGGATTGGTCAATAAAGTGTTTTCTCGCTTTATCGATTTTCTTTTTGCCTATGTACAGTAAGGTGTGTGCATCGAATCGTCCGAAGAGGTATCCGTTGGAAAATTGACCAGTACCTTGAGCTTGAGAGCTTATTTCTCCTAAGGCATTTGTATAAGCTAAATCCGTAACCTCTGCACCGCGATAGTGCCGGTAACCTAAGGCCATGTCCATATAATCCAATAACCGGGTTTTGTGCAGCTTTTTAATTGGAATAAGCCCTTTAAACGTGGGGAAAATAACATAGCCAATTTCAGCAAAACCACCTATTTTTCCATTGGGATTTATGGTGTAAGAGCCCCTCTGTCCATTTTGTGAGGTGAGTTCAAAAGTTGGATTATTTTTCGGGCATAACTGGTGGGTAATTCCTGCGGCAAAAGTGATCCCTCGGCTCCGAACCATTTGATAATCGTTGTTTTTTGAGCCTCGTTGAAAACCGTAGTTCTGTCCAAAGGCGGCGCCACAAACAAGGAATATAAAAAGGATATTGACTTTCATAGTTTAAAAGTTAAAGTGAGCACTTTTTTCGTACAACAAACCCATTACCTCGTCGGAATCCCAGCGCTGCTCGATGTTCTCCAGCGCCATGATGTCATCCATGATTCCGTTTTGCACTTGCCCTTGTCGGTAGGCATCGCTGTAACGGATGTTGCTAAAGGTAACCTGAGAATACAACGGCATCCATCGTTCAGGGTACATTTCGCTGAACTTGGCCTCGATTTTTTTACGCAAGATGAAGGAAGGGTCAGCTACATAATCCCGCATCACTAAGTAATTATCCAAGGATAAATCCTGTAAGGCGTCACCGTCGGGCTTGCGCACCTTGCTGTATTCTTCAAAAACGGCCGGCCAATTTTCTTGGTGCTTTTCCATCAGCTCAAACATCACCCTGCAATCTTCAAATCCCGCGTTCATTCCTTGGCCGTAAAAGGGCACGGTGGCGTGGGCGGCATCGCCCATTAATGCCACTTTTCCTGCATGCCATGGTTTACATCGCACAATGGCCAACGATGACAGGGGATGATCTTCCCAGGATTCTGCTACCTGCGGCATCATGGTGTAAAAATCTGGAAATACCTCCATAAAAAATGCTTCGACCTTTTCCTTGGATGTTAGTTTATCAAAGGAATATTTATGGTTTTCAAAGGGCATGAACAAGGTACACGTAAACGATCCATCCTCATTGGCCAAAGCAATCAACATGAATCTTCCCCTTGGCCAAATATGCAAGGAATTTTTATCCATCCTATACGACCCGTCGGGGTTGGCAGGAAGTAGTAGTTCTCGATATCCGTCTTCGATGTAGTTTTGACTATACGTAAATCGGTTCCGTTTTTGGAAGGAGTTGTATCGCACGCTAGAAAAGGCGCCGTCTGCTGCAAACACCACATCCGCTTTCACCGTAAATCGCTCGTTGGTCAATTCGTTGTGGAGAAAAGCCTCTCCCGTTTCTGTATTGACTCCCTCACACGCATGCCGGTAAAAGATCTTGGCTTTTCCATACGTTTCAGCGATGTCCATCATGGTTGCATTGATTTTTCCTCGGGAAACCGAAAAAATAGCTTGATCTTCTTTGCCGTATTGTTGGTAGGTTAAATTTCCTTCTAAGTCATGCATCATTCTTCCATACATGGGAATGGCGATTTTTCGAATTTCATCCCCAACTCCCACCTTATCCAACGCGGTCCATCCGCGAACCGAAAGGGCTAAATTGATGGACTTTCCAGCTACGATGTCAGCCTTGCGAATATCAGTACGCCGCTCATACAAGGTTACCTTGTACCCAGCTTTTGACAAATATACTGCCCAAAGGGATCCTACTAGCCCGGCACCTATAATGGTGGCTGTTTTTTCTTTTTGCATGCTTCGGTTTACGAATTAAAACAAAAGTAATGCGATTTTGATCGATACCTTCACCTATTTAGGCTTGTTTTCCACAAGCCATCGTGGTCTATTTAGGTGCTTTAATACACTTTCCTTACTTTTGAACTTAAATCCTTCCCATGTCTGTACACAAAGAAGTGAAAAAAGTGACCACCCACACCCTGCAAGAAATGAAAAATAGCGGGCATAAGATATCCATGCTCACAGGGTATGATTTTTCTATGGCACGTATTATCGATGAAGCGGGTATTGATGTAATACTGGTAGGTGATTCGGCCTCCAACGTTATGGCTGGCCATGAGACCACCTTGCCCATTACCCTCGATCAGATGATTTACCACGGAGCTTCGGTGGTTCGAGCCGTTCAAAGGGCTTTGATTGTGGTTGACTTGCCTTTTGGAAGTTATCAAGGGAATTCAAAAGAAGCCCTGCATAGCGCCATTCGTATCATGAAAGAAACCGGTGCCCATGCGGTGAAAATGGAAGGTGGAACAGAAATTATTGAATCCATCCAACGGATTCTAACAGCAGGAATACCGGTCATGGGACACCTAGGATTAACGCCACAATCGATTTATAAATTCGGAACGTATGTGGTACGGGCAAAGGAGCAAGAAGAGGCGAAGCGCTTAATTCAAGACGCTAAGGCACTAGAGGAGGCAGGCTGTTTTGCTATTGTACTGGAAAAAATTCCCGCATCCTTAGCCAGTCAGGTCGCCAAAGAAGTACAAATCCCCATCATTGGGATTGGCGCTGGAAATGGAGTTGATGGACAAGTGCTTGTAGTTCACGATATGCTGGGAATAAACAATGAATTTAACCCTAGATTCTTACGAAAATATAGGAACCTTCACGATCAGATGCGTGGGGCTTTTATGGAATATATTCGCGATGTTCAATCCGGCGATTTCCCCAATGAGAAAGAACAATATTAATCGTTTTTTCTTTGTTCTCTGCCTACTCATATTAGGATGTGCCAACCCTCCTAAACAGGTAAATGTTTCCGTTAAAGGCGTATCCCAATATTCCCAATGGCTATCCTACTGTGAAACGCCTGTCGGTATACAATTCACCATTAAAGATCCCGAGGGTAAACAAGCTCCTCGAACGTTCTTATGTACGAAATATCCCGAAAAAGTTGGTAAAATCAGCGCAAACCTTGAAGTGATCAATACCCAAAACGTGCGCCTTGCCACGAATGCTGCTACCCACGTGGGGATGCTGGTATCCTTACAGGCTCAGGATCAAGTTGGTGCCGTTTCACTGGGGAAATTCCTTTATGATCCGCAGTTAAAAATGAGGTTTAAACAAGGGAAACTACTGGAACTTGGAAATACGGATATTCCTTTTGAGTCGTTGGTAAAACAAGGTATTTCCCTGTGGATTTCTGTCGGTATGCAGCCATTGGAAGATGAAAACATCAAGCGGTTTGAATCCCTTGGCATCACCTGGATTCCAAATTATGATTGGAGAGAAATGCATCCCTTGGGAAAAGCAGAGTGGATATTGCTTTTTGGTGCCTTAACCAACCGGTTTGACCAAGCAAAAAAAACCTTTGAAGCCATTTGTAAACGTTACAAGGCTTATGATAACCTACCAAAAGGTAATGCCTGTCAAAAGGTTTTGGTGGGTAATTTTGCCGGCGAATTTTGGTACGCACCGTTGAAAAACAGCTTTCAAGCCCAGTTTCTAACTCAAGTAGATTTTTGCACCTTTACCATGAATTATCCTGGAACAGGGAGTATGGCGGTTGGGGCAGAACGGGTATTTAAAGAGGCGGAATCTTGCACCCTTTGGTTGAACCCAGGGTTTTCCTCAAAGAATGATATTTTAACTTCCTTTCCAAAAGCGAGTGTATTGCGTCCGTTTAAAGAGAGTCGGATATTTTGTTATTCACACGACTTAAATAAATATTGGGAACAAAGCGCACTTATGCCTGATATCGTGCTTCGGGATTTAATTCGCATAAAGCAAGGTCAAACAACCACGGATAAATTATACTTTTATCGTGAAGTACTATGAATCAAACCAAATCCCATTTAATTTTACTACTATCCGCCGGAGTATTGCTCCTTGTGGTATTCTTGATGTATTTAAAAATGGGATATTTAAATACCACGTGGGGACACCTTTTCCAGTCGTTATGTAATCCAAGCGAAGAAGTTTCTTCCACCGTAATTTGGTCCTTTCGATTACCCCGAATTCTCATGGCATTCTTGGCTGGATCAGCGCTATCGGTAGCAGGTATGCTGATGCAAAATTTATTTCAAAATACCTTAGCGGGACCCGATGTGTTGGGGATCACCTCCGGTTCTTCGTTGTTGGTTGCCCTTTGGATGATGACCGGTATTACAGCTTTGGGGTCCACTACGGATTTGATTTTATTGGGGATTGTGGGTGCCATGGGCATGGGCGCCATCATACTGCTTTTTGCGCTTAAGCTTCGTTCCGCCATCCATTTATTGCTTATCGGATTAATGCTCAGCAGCTTTATAAGCGCCATCATTTCCATCCTTCAAGCGTCCTCCGGAACACAAGATTTACAAAACTATATCTTTTGGAATTTCGGTAGTTTACAACGGGTGACCCTTCAGCAAATCCCTTGGATTACGTTGGTTACGGGCCTTGGCATAGTACTATCCCTTTTTCAAGTCCGTGCACTTAATGCCTTGGTGTTGGGAGAAGACGTCGCCAAATCCCTCGGAGTTTCCATTCGTAAGGCACGAATGCTGAGTATCATAACTGCGGGGATACTTACAGGAATCATTACGGCTTTTGCGGGTCCCATCGCCTTTGTGGGTTTGGCCGTTCCAAACGTGACAAAATTGCTTATGAAAACCCAAAATCACCGCCTCTTGTTGTGGTCCAACATCCTGTTCGGCGCCTTATCTTTAGGGGTGTGTGATTTTGCAATTAAGCTCCTTGAATCGTATATCGCGATTCCTTTGAATGCCTTGACTGCCCTTTTGGGAGTGCCTTTTGTAAGTTGGATGATTTTAAAAAACAGGCATGTTACAGGTTAAACAGTTACATATTGGGTATACGGGAGTTATCGCTACCGCGGAATTGCTTCAGTTGAATCCGGGGGATTTAGTGGCCTTGGTAGGAAGGAATGGCAGCGGAAAATCTACCCTGCTTCAAACCTTGCGGGGTTCACTTCCCATCTTAAGCGGATCGGTGCGCATTGATGAAAAAGAAATAACACATTGGTCTCCTCAATCCTTAGCCACTAAAATTGCTTGGCTTAATACCCATTTCGTCGGGGTGTCGCAATTGCTGGTTTTGGATTATGTATTGCTCGGAAGAACCCCTTATTTAGGAG
>JBJTXE010000346.1:0-3989 GCA_046082075.1 Bacteroidota bacterium | reverse complement strand
CCAAATTGAAAGGGCATTGATACATTAAAAATTAAAACGGAATTGAGATAAAAGTTCAATTCAATAATGTTTCACTTTATTGAATAAAGAAATTACGGAATGAAAGTTTTATTTACATATTTAGCTTGTCTATCTGTTCCTGTATTGTCCATATACCATAATCCGTTAAAATCAGGATTAGTATATCCGCGTGAATAAACCCATTCAGCAAATCCTTCTTTAGTGTTGGGATAATTTTCTTTGGATGAGTTATTAGATGAATTGGAAATCGCAAAAATCAATAAACCAGTTGCTGCAATCAACATTGATAAACCAATCAATAATTTGTACCAGTTTTCTCTAACAAATGCTTTCATAGTTTTTTAACGAGAATTACGAGAGTTTATTGTTTAGGTTACATTTTTTTGAAAGATTTTGTGCCTTATTTGTACCTCATTTGTGCCTTGGAAACACTAATTTTCTGAAAACCCTTTTTAATAAAAGGTTTCAGCTATTTAGTTACATTTTGTATCGGAAAGTAATCAAGCACGCATTTTTTTCGCCCAAAGAAGCAAAACGTTAATTAGCGTGGCAATAAAAACACCGAAAACAACCCATTTATAAGGAGAAAAAATACAGGGAAGCTACTCCCAATGAACAAATAGGCCGCACCTACACATAATTTGAATGGAATAACTTCTGCATTACCCTAGGCCATTCTTTTGGTTAAAAAGCTCATGATTATTAATGAAAGGGGTTTAATCAAAATTAGGCTCGTATCACAAGAAAATAAAGGACATTACTTATGTTTTTTCGTAGATACAGAAAACTTAGCTTTAAGTTAAGTGGTCTTTGATGGAACGCACAGAAAACCCATTTCCTTTCAAATTCAAGTCAATGTTACTGCATTGCTTTTTGCTGCGTTCATCGGTAATGAGTTCATCAGAATCAAACGATAAGCCAATGCATTTGAATTCAATCGAAAGCTTAGGAACCTAGGATTTTACCCGCCCCTGAAGAAAATTATTCTCTTAGTAAATTTCTTTCTTAGGGAAATTACTTGCGTAAAATTCGCAATGATTGGTTATCCATGTAATAATTGGCGCGAATAATTTCCTCTGAATTCTCATTGCAATCAAGGGCTAAATATTCCCATAAGACACGTAGCTTGTTCGTGGAAGGAGGAAGTTCTTTTTGCAGTGCTCGAGGCTGAAATACATGCATGTTTCCACCGTAGGGATGTTCGGCATCAATCACCGCATCCAAATCACGAAAATCGGAAGCCTTGATTATAAGCGAGTCTATGGATAAAACAATGCCTTGAACGTCTAAACAAACAAGCTTCATTTTAAATTCGGAACAGTTGGCATTCGGAGGAGATGCGGCAACAAAACTCTCAAATAAGGCAACATAAGGTCTTTTGGACAAAGAGTCCTTCAATGAGGATATCACAACGTCTTGGTATAGGTCCAAGCTCGATTTTTCGACTTCTTCGTTTAATTCTATACGGAAATATACCTTTCCTGCACGCTGAGGCAATCCACAATTTTCATCGCAACCAGAATCCCACTCGCCTGCTGTTTTACCGTAACGAGAAACCCAATTTGTGCCACCATTTTCTTTGTAATGGCTGTCCCAAAATTCAGGAAACCCCCAATCATAATTTTCTGCACCGGGGTTCATAAGTAGGTTTTTGTTGATTTGAATTCCTTGTCCCGCAACGTTAATCAATGAAACCAACCCAATAAAATAGCTAACTAAATATTTCATGCGTATCCGAATTGGTTAAAAATAATCAATTAAATCTATTGTAAGCGTCCGTTTAAAGCTGTTTACACAAAATCAACGCACAAAAAAGGCCGCACATGCGGCCTGAATCAATGATCAATGTTGGAATTAATCGCGTTGACGCGCTTCAGAAACATTGATGTTTCTTCCTCCTAACTCATAGTTAGAAAGCGCCTCCATTGCCGCTCTTGCCTCGTCTTGGTTGGGCATTTCTACAAAACCAAAACCACGAGAACGTTGGGTTTCACGATCTTTAATAATTTTAACGGAGGATACCTCACCATACTGTCGAAACAAATCTTCCAGCTCTTGCTCTCCTAAGCGAAAGCTTAGGTTTGAAACGTACATGTTCATAAAAAAAACTTAAATAAATAAATAAACTAACCTGGAATCGGACGAATTGCTTCAAACCTCAAACCAATAACACAACAAATCTACGCTTAAAAAGTTGAACTACCGCTAATTTTCAAAGAATGTTCTTGATTTTGGGCCATTTGCCTATTTTTTTTCGTGCCCCAAACGTCAATTTACGTACTTTTGAACATGGAAAATTTGAGCTATGAACAGGCCTTTGAAGAGCTACAAACCATTGTTTTAGCCATGGAAGGCGGTGCCATTGGCATCGATGATCTCTCGATTAAAGTAAAACGTGCCGCTGAATTGATCAAATTTTGTCAGCACAAACTCAAAACCACAGAAATGGATGTCGATCAAATCCTTAAGGATATGGAAACCGACCCCTCCGAAAACCCTCTTTAATTTCAACCATAGATGTCGGATCAAAAATACCAACAAAGAGGTGTTTCAGCAGGTAAAGAAGACGTGCATTCAGCCATCGCCAACCTCGATAAAGGACTTTTTCCTAAAGCCTTCTGTAAAATCGTCCCGGACCATTTAACCCAAGATGAAGATTATTGCCTGGTAATGCATGCCGATGGTGCGGGAACTAAATCATCTCTTGCCTACGCTTATTGGAAAGAAACCGGGGATTTAAGCGTTTGGAAAGGCATTGCCCAAGACGCGCTCATCATGAACATCGATGACCTGTTGTGTGTTGGGGCAACTGGACCTATATTGGTATCCTCTACCATCGGAAGGAATAAAAACCTGATTCCTGTGGAAGTTATTAAAACCCTTATTGAAGGGACCGAAGAAGTCTTAGAAGGCTTGCGTTCTCACGGAATCCAAGTTCATTCAACGGGGGGAGAAACCGCCGACGTAGGCGATTTAGTTCGAACCATTATTGTGGATTCAACCGTGGTATGCCGTATGAAGCGTAGCGACGTCATCAGCAATCATACGATACAACCTGGGAATGTCATTGTTGGTCTTGCATCCTATGGTCAAGCCACCTACGAAACGTTTTACAACGGTGGGATGGGCAGTAACGGTTTAACCTCCGCTCGACATGATGTATTTAATAAATCTATCGCCAAGCAATACCCAGAAACCTTTGATGCAGGAGTACCATCGGAGCTCGTATATGCTGGAAACTTTGATTTAACAGAAGAAGTGGAAGGCGTTTCACGAAATGCTGGACAGTTGGTATTGTCTCCAACACGGACCTATGCTCCAATCATCGCGAAGGTGTTGGAACACTATCGGGATAAGATTCACGGGATGGTACATTGTTCCGGTGGTGGGCAAACGAAGGTGTTGCACTTCATCGACGAATTGTCGATTGTCAAAAATCAACTCTTCGAGACACCTCCGTTGTTTAAAATGATTCAAGAGGCGTCCAAAACGGATTGGAAGGAAATGTACAAGGTTTTCAACATGGGGCATCGGTTTGAAATTTACACTGATGCACAAACCGCATCGGAAATAATTCGAATTGCTAAAACCTTTGAGGTGGAAGCACAAGTCATCGGTAGCGTAGAAAAATCCGCGCGAAAAGAACTGATCATTGATGGGCCTCACGGAAAGTACTCTTATTTCTAAACGCTTTTTTTCGGTTTTTTTTAAGTTACCAAAAGGATTTCCTATTTTTGCCCTCCAATTGAACGAGGTGGGATGGGTGAGTGGCTGAAACCAACAGTTTGCTAAACTGTCGTACGGGTAACCGTACCGCGGGTTCGAATCCCGCTCCCACCGCAACAACGAGGAGGTTGAGAGGGATGAGAAACCGCAGGGGTCGTGCCGAAGCTTCACAACGGTGAAACAGAGAACACTGAATGGGTGAGGTAGATGGAATTGACATTTTGGAATGAGAGTTCGGGGCG
>JBJTXE010000345.1:0-4084 GCA_046082075.1 Bacteroidota bacterium | reverse complement strand
CCAAATTGAGGAACGTTGCCTCTGATTTCGCTGAAAATTTCGCACTCACCACCTTACCGACAATCGTGCAGGTAGCACCCACCTTCGACAAGGCTTGTTCCGTGTTGAAATACCCTTTCGGTAATTCAAGCGCATTGAGCGGATCAACATCTTTGGAATTGGATTGCGTCTTCCAAGCTGAAAAATCCGCCTTGGCTTCTATTTTTTGTTCCAAAGAGTCGTTCAAATTGGGAAAAAAATCCAAGCCAGTCAGCTTTTCAATGCTATCAATGCTAACGACGTAATGGCTCAGACGGTACTCGCATTTTCGGTTGGGCATTAAAAAGGCCATGCCTCTTGGTGTCTCGTTGGAGATATCTGCGACAATTTTATAGTGTAACTCTGGGATTTTCAACTGATTTACGGAACGGTCGACGGATTTCAAGGTTCCACTTAAAATCGGAGCCGTTAGTACGTACAAGTTCTTTTTTTCTGCTTCAACCATTTTCCGCACCAAGCCTTCCACTTCGGCCCACGATTCGCGGTTGAATTGGGGACGCTGAGGACTCATGTTGCTGTAGAAATACGTTTCACTTAATCCAATGGGCGACCACTTGAAATCAGCAGAAGGAATCAAATGACCTCGGTCAAATCCAAAGCCATCATGGGAAAACGTACCGTCCTCGTTTTGTTTTCGAATAAAATAATCTTGCTCGACAGCTGAACCGCAGGAGGCGGAGGAATCTACCCGAAAATCATTGCTTCGGCTAACATTTCCAAAGGTGATATCTGGAATCACTACGTGAAATGTCCAAGCGGGCATTTTGTAGTTGCAATCAAAGCCCATCGCATAGGCAGCGTGTTGAATGGTTTGAAGCGGTTGGGCCGAAACAGGATACCCGGGGTACTGCAAAAGATTCAGGCAATTTGCCAACTTCAATCGTTCTATTTCTGCGTTGATTTCTTGTTCCTTGAGTTTGAGCTGTTCGAGTTCTCGCTGTTTGAGCTCTAACAAGTTTTGTGCGAATCCCTTGAATGCGACGATAAGCATAAGAATAAGAATTGCGCCATGTTTCATAATTCAAAGATACGGACAAGCATCTAAAAGTGGTGGGCAATCCTTTAGATTTGTTAACTTAACTCGAAAAGTGAAACGTTGGCGATACTTAGTGTTCTTTTTATAATCCCTAGGGTTATCAACGTGTGGAATTATAAAAAAATAAAGCGAGAACCTCAAAAACTTGTCGCGTTGCCTACCTTTTTCCGAAAAAAAACTTCGAAAAAAACGCATCGAAAATCGTGTGGTAAGAATTTTTACACTTAACTTAGGTATCTTTAAACGCGACGTTTCGGTGAATTTGTTCAAATTTGTTGAAAACGACGACGACGATTAACTAAACAAATACAAAACCATGCATTTTCACCCTTTTAAATTGCGAACCATTTTTCTCTTATCCTTGATTTTCTTTTCGGTTTTATTAGGTTGTAAGAAAAAGAATCCCTCACCACAACCTCCGCCAGTTCCAAATCCCAATGACACTACAGGAAATGGTGGTGGAAACAATTTACCCTATGGTTGTTTAACAGTTAACTTAAGCGGCATGCAAAATACCAACGGTAAAGTAAATTTTGCACTTTTCAATTCTTCTTCATCTTTCAACAATCCCAATCAAGCTTATGATGAATTATTTCTCAATTGCACGGGAAGTAACATGACGTTTTCTTTGGACAGTTTACCTCCGGGAGAATATGCGTTTGCCATTTTTCACGATGAAAACAACAATCAACAAATCGATGAAAATTTCCTAGGTATTCCTACGGAAGGTTTTGCATTTTCTAATAATGCAATGGGTAATTTTGGTCCCCCTAGTTGGTCACAATCCAAATTCGTAATTCCAGATAACAACACGGTAACCCAAAACATTACACTTAATTTCTTTTAGGACCGTAAAACGATTCCTTTTTTGATGTAAACTTCACCCAGTACAAAGCCAAGCTTTGCTGAATTGACTATCTTTGCAACCTCAATAAACGATAAATTATGGCAAATACCTCCGACATTCGCAACGGATTGTGCATTAAGCATAACGAAAAATTATTTCAAATCATTGAATTTCAACACGTAAAACCAGGAAAAGGACCGGCTTTCGTGCGCACCAAAATGCGTCAAATAGAATCCGGAAAAGTTTTGGACCACACGTTTTCCGCAGGCCACAAAATAGAACCTGTACGGATTGAAAACCGAGAGTACCAATACCTTTATCAAGAGGGTTCGGAATTTGTTTTCATGAACAACGAAACCTTTGAGCAGGTCAATATTCCAGCAAAAATGATTGAAAAACCCTTATTCCTCCAAGAGGGAATGGTGGTTAATATCTTGTTTCATGCCGAGGAAGAAATGCCGCTGGTAGTAGACCTTCCAATGTACATTATATCCGAGATTACCTACACTGAGCCCGGAGTTAAGGGTGACACTGCCACCAACTCCATGAAACCTGCCACCATCGCAACGGGTGCTGAAGTTCGAGTACCTCTTTTCATCGATAACGGTGAAGTGATCAAAGTGGACACACGAACCGGAATCTATGTTGAACGCGTAAAAGGATAAGCATGAAAAATACCGCCCTCCTTCAAAAACACCTCGATGCTAATGCGAAAATGGTTCCTTTTGCGGGGTATAACATGCCCGTTCAGTACGAGGGGGTGAATGTTGAACATGAAACCGTTCGCAACGCTGTTGGCGTTTTTGATGTTTCCCACATGGGCGAGTTTTTTCTACGCGGTCCCAAGGCCTTGGATTTAATTCAGCGCGTAACCACCAACGACGCCTCGGTGTTGTTCGATGGCAAAGCGCAATACAGCTGCATGCCCAACGGTAAAGGTGGCATTGTCGATGATTTAATCATTTATAGAATCAGTCAAGAAGAGTACTTATTGGTTGTAAATGCTTCCAACATTGATAAGGATTGGAATTGGATTGTTTCACACAATACCGAGGGTGTTGAAATGGAAAATGCCTCGGACCGTTATTCCCTGCTTGCGATACAAGGTCCAAAAGCCGCGGAAGCCATGCAATCCCTCACGCAAGTGAATTTATCGGAGATGCCCTACTACACCTTCGTAAAAGGCGATTTTGCAGGATGTTCCGACATCTACATTTCCGCAACAGGCTATACGGGTTCAGGTGGCTTCGAAATTTATGTGCCCAACGAGGCCGCTCCTCAGGTATGGGATGCTGTTTTCGCTGCCGGCGAATCGTTCGGAATCAAACCCATCGGTTTGGCTGCCCGAGATACCCTTCGGTTGGAAATGGGGTTCTGTTTGTACGGAAACGATATCGACGACACGACTTCATCTTTGGAAGCAGGACTTGGTTGGATCACCAAATTCACCAAGGATTTTGTAGATGCCGACACCCTCAAGGCCCAAAAAGAACAGGGCATTACCCGAAAATTAGTGGCTTTTGAAATGGTGGAGCGCGGCATTCCACGCCACGACTACCGAATCCTCGATGCCAACGGCACTGAAATCGGTAAAGTTACCTCGGGAACCATGTCTCCTTCCATGAAAATAAGTATTGGATTGGGATACGTTACCAAGGAGCATTCCGCTTTGGATAGCCCGATTTACATTGAAATCCGAGAAAAAGGGGTTGAAGCTAAGGTGGTGAAGCTTCCTTTCTATAAAAAGTAAATCCATACGAAAAGCGGTCATTTGTTCGTTATAGGCACTTTTTTGCCTATGAACCTGTTACAACTTCCTACCTCGGACCAACCGAGGAATAAACTTCAACAACACGGACCAAGGTCACTTACCGATTCCGAACTCCTTGCTTTAATCCTTGGGAAAGGTATTCAACACAAAAATGCCAAAGAGTTAGCCTTGGATGTTTTGGTGCACTACAACAACGATCTGCACCGCATGTTTTGCGCTACCAAAGCGGATCTCCAACAATTTAAAGGCATTGGTCCTGCAAAAGCATCTATCCTGTTGGCATGTTTCGAATTGGGACGCAGAATGAGCGCTCAGGTTCCAACGCGTGGCGCAATCATCAAAAACTCAAGGGACGTTTACCATTATGTTCGAAACTCCTTTTCCCATCAGC
>JBJTXE010000344.1:0-3558 GCA_046082075.1 Bacteroidota bacterium | reverse complement strand
AACGAAATTTGGTTAATCATTGGATGGCTGACCGGAGGATTGGGAGGTGCATTATATCATCAACTCACTCCGTGTGTCGCTGGATGTTCGGGCGACAAAATGAGCATGTTCATACCTGTGATTATTGGCGCCGCAGTCGGCGGTTTATTGTTGCAAGTCCTGTTGAGTATAAGAAATCCACAATAACCAGTTCTCCCATGTTTCAAAACAAAAGCATTGTACTTTGTTTTTTATTGATTATTTCTCTACCGTTCAGTTCCCAACGCATCAAATGGGAAAATTTCAACAATCGAGCGAATTGGAGTAGCAATCGATTAGAAGCGCAGGTAGGTTTTTGTGCGACACAGTTTACCGGTGACCTCGGTGGTGCTTCTGGACAAGGCAAGGATTTTTCGACCAAGGACATGAACAAACAAGCTACAGGAAAAGGTGTTCAAGCGGCTTTTAAGTTTCGTTTCAATCGATATTTAGCCACCAAAACGGAGGTGAGTTATTTTGAACTGAAAGGCAGCGACGCTTATACCGATAATCCGAGGCGCAATGCACGCAACCTGTCCTTTCAATCGTACAACTTCGAATTCAGCCAACGCCTCGAGTTTATTTTTCTAGCGCAAGAATTCAATGGTCAATTTTACCGCCTTACCTCCCGTAGCCGACAAAAAGGGTCAAATTTTCAATTGTACACTTTTGGGGGAATGGGTTTTGCCACCTACAACCCTAAAGCAAATTACAACGGGACCCTAGTTGCACTTAGACCCCTGAAAACTGAAGGACAAGACTACGGAAAAGCCACCTTTATAATGCCTTTGGGATTTGGAATTCGTTTCGGACTAACGAAGCAAATTCGAATAGGCATTGAGGCCACGTGTTTTAAAACTTTTACGGATTACATGGACGACGTATCCACCTTTTATCCTGAAGCGGGAGTATTAACCGATCCTGCCGCCCTTTACCTTTCCAATCCGAGTAAAAGTCCCGAACTTTTTCCACCTGGAAGCCGTCGCGGAGACCTGAATCAAAAAGATACGTACTACCGTTTGGGGGTATCGTTGATCTTCAACCTAAAGCGACGATGATTGTTTAACTTCGAATTTTAACTTTGAATATTATCTTGAGTTCTCCGAAGTTCTTCACGTACTTCCATGAGTAGTTTTGGGAATTTTACACTCCAAGCATTGTCATTTTTTTGATGATGAGTAAGCGTTGCATTACCCGTTGCAAGCAATAATCGGCAAGAATCTGGATTTTGTTGGAAAGATTGCATCAGTAAAGACTTCATAATTCGTGAAGAATGATTATTCCAAGCATCCCGATTGAGGCCTTCAATTTCTTGCCCCAAAATTTTGGCTTGGCTACCGGTAGCGGTTCTTAACCTTGCTATATGACTCATAGCGGCATCATGCCTTGGTGATTCCGTGAAAAGATTAGGGTCCAAAAAGCGTACTTTTTGTGCCTGAAAAGCCCCTTCAACGGTTTCAAAAAACCCTCCAAACTTTTCCTTATCAAAATCAGGTTCACCATCACCCATATAGTCAAATGGTCGTTTCGCAAAATTGCTTAATTCAATAAACTCTCTAGTACTTGCATAGATATTAATCCTTGTTTCGGGACCAAGTCCTGCGGATTGAAATCCCATAAGCAGTTTATTCATCATGGCACTTCGCTCTTCATCACGAATAAACGCAGCATTTAAGGCGTCTACGTTTGCTTGAAACATGTCATCAATGGTCCAAGCCTTGTTTTGAACCAACCAAGCGTATTCGTCGGCTAGGGTTACATTGGAAATGGCGCGACCATCGGTGTTAATACCAAATGAAACTTTAGCATCCTTAAGTTTTTCAATTGGGTAATTATCCCCTTTCGGATAAACTTGCGTAATATGGTTGCTGGTAGGACAAATTTCCAAATGTACTTGGTCGTTTTTCAACCTTTCCAACAATGTCTGATCCTCTACTGAACGGATGCCATGACCGATTCGCTGGGTTTTCAGGACATCCAAGGTTTCAACAACGGATTCAGCTCCCCTCGCCTCGCCCGCATGTGCTGTACAAGGGATGTTATGTTGGCGAACTTTTTCAAATGCCGCAGCATGGTTCTCTAAGCTAAACCCTGCTTCGTCGGCGGCTAAATCCAAGGCAACTACACCCTGTTGGTGATATTTAATCACTAAATCTGCGGTTAAATCGCTTTGTTCACGGGTAAAATGTCGAAGAGTGCACAGAATCAAATTGACTTTTACCGGACCCTCATACGATTCTACTGCTGCAATGCTGGCTTCTACCACTTCTTCCGGAGTTAAACCAAGTTCAAGGTGCTGAAGCGGGGCAAAGCGCAATTCAGCATACATTACGTGATCATTTTCCAATTGATGTATAACATCCAGCGTTGCAGCAAAAATCTGCTCTTTGGTCTGCATTAGGGCTATAGCCGCCTTCGCACAAGCTAAATAATCGTTCAAGGAACAACAATTGATGGGGGTGTTGTAAACACGCTCGTATTCTTCTCGAGAAATTCCGGGAAGGGCTTTGGAAACAAAATTAAAACTGAGGGAACAATCAATATGAAGGTGAACCTCCACCTTCGGAAACGAAAAATTCATCATAGGCCTTAGAGGCTTTTGATTACTTCAATTGCTCGTTGGAAAACTGGTAAACCGGTATTTGTGTACCTTCAAATTCCACCACCTCTACTCCGCACATGATTAACAATCGACCTAACATTAGGCGGTTCAATTCAGTGTTTTCTTTCATGGTAAAGGTACCCATATAGGTTGTAGCATCAAATGCTGTGGTAAAATTTTCGGTAAAATTCTCACCGTTCGTAAGGATGGTCTCTGGCAAAACATCTGCCCCAAATCGAAAGGTTATCACACCATTAGCCTTTTGGGTAGCATACTCCGTTTTCGAAGCGGCAACCGCATATACTTGAGCATTAATTCCGGCAGAAAGAGCCACTGTAAATAAAAAGGAAAAGAAAACTTTTTTCATGTTGTTGTAATTATTGTTCGAAAATAAGAAATTTTGTTCACAAAACGCACGATTTCTCGTTAAGGTTGCCCAATCTCGTTTTTATTGATTACAATATTTGAAATCATGAACTTTTCAACGGCTTATACGAAACGTAGTAGGCTGATCGTTTTGGACCGCATCACACCTTAACCCTGACATTTATGAGCTACAAATCTCTTTTCGCCCTATCGGCGTTGCTGTTTCGTTTTGTCTTTTTCGCCCAAAACAACGGTTGTCCTAACGTTGATTTATCCTCGAACACGTTTTCCAATTGGACCGGTTACACGGGAACCTATGCATCACCAGGTGCTACATTCGGCATCGTAAACGGTCGGCATACCATTATATCACAACAGGGAACCGACCCTAACACCTGTAATCAACTATCCGTAATTCCCCCCGGTCATTCTAAATCCATAAAACTTGGCAACCCATCGGTGGGAGCTCAAGCGGAGAAAATCGTGTACAGCATTAACGTAACACCGCAAAGCGATTTGTTCGTCTATAAATACGCGGTGATATTAGAAAATCCAGGACATGTTCCGGCCCA
>JBJTXE010000343.1:0-2656 GCA_046082075.1 Bacteroidota bacterium | reverse complement strand
CTGAACTGATCATGTTGCTTCGGATTCTTCGAATCCTTCGGATCTTTCGCATTTTCAGTATCAGCGATTATATCAAAAACATCGAAAAGAAAATTGCTGCCGTCATTCCAACTATATCCATTTTCTTACTCCTTATCTTTCTTCTCGTTTACACCTATGCTATTTTAGGTATGAACTTGTACAATTTTCACCGTTTTGAAAACCTGGATTTTTCCAATTTGTACGAAGCCATGCTAAATCTCTTTATGCTGATGACGAATGGTTGGGCAGGTATTTTAAATGAGCTTCGAGCCTACGACGTCATCAACCCTTTGATCACGGACTTTTATGTGATTTCATTTTTTATTTTTTCGGTAATGATTACACTGAACGTTTTTTTAGCCGTAATGACCTCTGGAATTCAAGACCGATTGGCAAAAGAAAAAAATCAAAAACCTCAGAGACCAATGCCGGAAAATTCGGATCTTCAACAAGAAATTGCTTCATTAAAGCAAAGCATAGAAACGCTACGAGAAGCTTTGGAAAGAAAAAAAGATTGATCTTACTTAGACTTCTTTTTCTTATCAATATTTGACGTATCAAAAACGTACTTTTTCAATACCGTATTATCTTCTATGACCCGTGAGGCTATGAATAAATACAGCATCACAAATACGGCGGCTAAGAGCAGAGCAAAGCTAATCATCCAACTGGCGATGATGAGCACGATGAGAAAACAGAATAATCCGGCAAAACGAAACATTGAAATAATTTTCAAATTGGATTCTAGCAACAATTTTTGTTCTTGACAATTCGCGATTTGAACTTGAATTTGTTTTGTATAATCGGTCTTTTCCCATTTTTCCTTCATTTTTTCCTCCTTATCGTTGTAAAAATTGGCGATGTTTAAAAGTCCTCTCACCGTTTCAATATTCTTAATAATAGGAAAGCGCTTAAACAAAACGACCATGTACATCAATGAAGAAATGACCGATCCGACCAATAAAAAACCAAATCCAAATTTCAAGGATAAATGGTCTACCAGGGTACCATTGATAGATGGGTTTGCTAAAAAGTCGTTAACAAATTGAATATACTCCTCTTTTTCATTGCCGTCTAGTCCCATAATTTGAATCACCGAAGAAAACGTCAAGGCACCTAAAAAAACACTTTCAATCAGAAACGTTTCTAATTTCTCTTTGTAAATATTGAAATCCTTGTCTAATTCAGCAATGTACTTATCATTCCAAAAGTCTAAATCGTAATTTTGAATAAATCGCTCCTCGTTTAAGTACAGTTTAAGTTGTAATAAATCCGCCTCGGACAATAGTTTTCCACTGAAATAGACCTTTTCGATATCTCGTTGGATAAAGATGCAAGAATAAATGTTGGCATAAATAAATCCCGTTAAGAAACTAACCAATAACAAAAACACGTGATACCATGCAAAAGAGGATGACAACCAGAAAATGGAACTTGAAACAAGGCAAAAAACAAGCCCATAAACGAGTGCCTTAACCGATATATTCGAGTTTTCGCTGTAGATGAACAAACGTTGCCTTTCCGGTTCTTTCGTAAAGCCTGCATCCGCATAGCCTTCATAGGCCATAATCCGATTCTTTAGATAGACATTCGCTGCGTTTACCCTTCTCTTTGCATAATAGACAGTTATGAATAATAGTACCAAATGTAGGGCATAAAAAGCCATTCCAAGTCCAACGGTATAGCCCTTTTCTTTGGCAATTACTATACCAACAAGACCAACAATTGTGCGAAAAACGATGTCGGCGTAAATGAAAAACGAGGACTTCTTGAGATAAATGGAAATTTCCTCGGAGCTAGGTATGCTTCTATTAAAATAAGGTTTAATGATTCCGGCAAACATAAAATTTCTATTTAACCGTTATTGAATCTCGATCCCTCATTGCTTTCAATTTACGCAATCCAAGGCGCCACATGTAAATATCGAACACTACAAAGGCAATTAGTAAGGGCAGCACAAGTAACGGAAAAGATTTACCTTTTGCCCCCATGTACATGAGAATAAAATCGTATGTCCCATGTAAAAGCACAGGTATCAACAAACTATAGGCTCGATGCTGTGAGGCAGTAGCACCTTGTTCAAACTTGGAAAGCGACAAGTAATATCCCATCGGGACTGCAAAAAGCATATGACCAGGGACCGCCAAAATCGCACGCATGATGGCCACCGACATTCCGCCTTTCATAACGTAAAGAATGTTTTCAACAAGGGCAAAACCCATGGAAATAAAAATCGCATACAAGATACCGTCGTAGTATTGATCAAAATCTTTAGCGCGTTGAATAATCACCCAAAACACCAACCATTTGGCCAATTCCTCTGGGATAGCTGCGATAAAAAATGCGCGGTAAAATTCTGCGAAAAATCCCGATGGCATTGCGTTTTCAAATGCTGAAAGCGGCTGCGAAAACAGCAAAGAAACGAAAATAGAAACCACCCCTCCGATGAAAGCAATTACGAGCATCTTTAAAGGCTCTTTGGCTAAATCATGTCGATAAATGAGGTACATTATCAACAAAGCAGGGGCAATAGAAGACAGCAATAGCGTCATAATAGTTGGATTAGGTTGGACTTAGATTTATAAAATTATGGTTAAAAAAACAAAAAATCAACTTATCTATCCTCAAAACGTAT
>JBJTXE010000342.1:0-18041 GCA_046082075.1 Bacteroidota bacterium | reverse complement strand
CCAACGAAAAGGATAAGTTGTCTTATGTTCTCGGGGCAATGAACGCTAAAACAATTTCGGATTCTAAAACAGAGTCTTTTGAAAAGCTCGACAAAGAAGAAATTATCAAAGGTTTCAATGCTAATTTAGCCGGTACCCCCGCCCAAGAATGTTTAAGTACCTTGCAGCGCCTCTTCGGACCCACTTTGCAAGACTTCAATCCAAGCTACTTAAAAGAAGGGTCCATGTGCATGGGTAAGTTAACGGGATACGGATTATTTTATGACATTCGAAAATTGGGAGCCTTGGATCGTGTTAATATGAAGATGGTAGAAAAAGGATTTGCTGATGGACTCTACAAACGAGATACTTCGGTTTTAACTTTAAATTCGATGCGTTTTATCATGTCTGAATTTATCACGGGAATCAATGTAGAAAATGGCAACAAAATGCTGTCAAAGGCTAAAGCAATTCCCGGGGCTCAAATCTTCGAAAACGGTGTTGTCATGGAAACCGTGCTGCCAGGAAAAGGTCCAAATCCTGGTCCAACGGATGACGTGAAAGTGCATTACATTCTTACCTCTTCGTTGGGAGACACCATACAAAGCTCTTACCAAGGCGATGGTAAAGGCAACGTAGAACCTGTTCCTTTGGCGTTGAATGGTGGAGTAATTCCTGGTTGGTCTTTTGCAATTCCAAAAATGAAGGTAGGTGGTAAATACCGAATTTTTATCCCTTGGAACCTAGCTTACGGTGAGCAGCAAGGCAAAGAATCGCTTTGTTTTTTGGTTGAACTTTTGGAGCGTGGTGCTGAAGGAAGCTTTACAAAAACATTAAAAACCAACCCATAAATGCGTTCTTATTTTTTACTAATCTGTTGTATTGCTTGGTTGATATCATGCAATGAAAAAATCGACCTCATTGGTGATTATAAAGAAACGGCCGTTGTTTATGGTCTTTTAGATCAGAGCGATAGCCTGCATTATATCAAAATAACTCGAGCATTTATTGGTCCAGGAAATGCTGTGAACATTGCGAAAATTCCTGACTCAAGTTATTTTCAAAACGTTGACGCTCAAATCAAGGAATTCGTGGGGGGTGACCTGAAACGAACATGGATTCTCAAGGATACGATTGTTTCCAGTAAAAACAGCAATGGGGCATTTTACTCTCCCGACCAGAAAGTGTATTATTTTAAAACCCTGACAACCGGTAACAACGGAGCCCAACAAGGCCCACCACTTGCCTTGGGTTCTTCTTTAAACGTTAATGCCACCTATAAGCTAGAAATAAATATCGATAATGGGAAATTTATCGTAGAAGGAACAACCAACCTAGTGAATGGTTTAAGCTCTCCTTCCAATACGCAAAATTTCACCTTCAAGTTTGCAGGAAATCCTGGCGAATACCTTAGCGGGGGTGTTGCTGCCGTTAACACCTTTGGAAATGCCTATGTGGTAAACACCCAACTTAATGTTTTGTACAACGAATACATTGGAGTAAACGCTACTCGTAACTCTTACACATGGAACCTAGGGGAACGATCCATCCTGCCTGGAGAATCGACAACCTTTACGGCGAATGGTAAGACATTTTACGAAAACATGAAAAACGATGTCACCAACGATCCACTGATTGACCGACGTACGTTGGAAGGCATCGAATTTGTAATTACGGGTGGGCACGAAGAGCTATACAATTACATGGTGGTAAATGCACCAAGTTCGTCCTTATCGCAAAGTAAGCCAACCTACACGAATCTTACGGTGAGCAACGGCAAACGCGTCGTGGGTATTTTCTCCTCTCGTCAAACGTTAAAATTTTACCGTCCTTTCTTCACCAATGCAGCGCAAGCCTTTGTAAGAGCCATTGATAAAAAATCAACGAAAGAATTGTGTCAAGGCCCTATTACGGGCCTCTTATACTTCTGCTCCAACCACCCGGGTGACAACGTGGTGAATCAAGAGGAACCCTATGCTTGTCAGTAAATATTGCGAATGGATGAACGAACAACCTGGTTTGTTGATTTAATATTACCTGTTCCCATCAGGAACCTTTTTACGTATAGAATTCCGTTTGAATTAAATGACGTGATTTGCATAGGCCAACGCGTAATAGTCCCTTTCGGAGGAAAAAAACGTATAACCGGAGTAATTGCAAATCTTCACAATACCGCACCGTCCAATTATACCGCGAAATACGTTGATTACCTATTGGATGAACAACCGATTATTTCAGAGCAACAAATCCAATTCTGGCAATGGATTTCTGAATATTACCTAGCCCCAATTGGAGATGTAATGGCGGCGGCCCTCCCCGCGAACTTCAAATTGGCCAGTGAAACGGTTGTGCTAATCCATCCTGACTTCGACGGTGATTTGAGCCAACTTACCCCTAAAGAAGAACTGATATTAAACGCACTTGCGGAACGTGAAAAAATAGAACTCAACGAATTAGCCGAAATCACCGAAACCAATGCCATAGCACTTTTGGTAAAAAAAATGATCGATAAAGGACTGGTCATAACCCAAGAAGAAATTAATCAGCGCTATACTCCAAAAACCAAGATCTTTGTTCGCATTAATCCCGAACTCAACGAAATCGCTATTGCTCAGATACTGGATGATATGACTTCCAATAGTCGATTGAAGGGGTCCATGGATGCCTTACTAAGAATTCTTCAATACACTAAAGAATCGACCATACCCGGTGGCTATGTGGATAAAAAAAAGCTACTGGAAATCGACATTTCTTCGTCAGTACTGAAAACTTTGGAGAAAAAAGGAATCATTCTTCAAGAAAAACTGCAAATCGACCGATTTGGGATGGAAAGGCATTCATTGGCTCCTTTCCCCCAATTAACCGATGCTCAACAAACTGCCTTGCTTTCGATTGAAAAAAGTTGGGAATCGAAGAACATCACCTTATTGCATGGAATTACAGGTTCGGGAAAAACAGAAATTTACATGCATTTAATTCAGTCTTTTTTGGACCTCGGAAAACAGGTGCTTTTCTTAATTCCCGAAATAGCCTTAACAACTCAGCTTATTCAACGATTACAAAAGTATTTTGGAGAATTGGTAGGCGTATACCATTCAAAATTCAATCAAAACGAACGGGTTGAAATTTGGCAACATGTACAAGCCAATCTTTCTGATAAATTCAGAGTGATTGTTGGGGCAAGGTCATCGATTTTTTTGCCTTTTAAGAACTTGGGTTTTGTTATTGTAGACGAAGAACACGAAGGCACCTACAAACAGAATGACCCTTCACCTCGCTACCATGGGCGCGATGCCGCTATTTACTTAGCACGATCCTTTAAAGCCAAGGTGTTACTGGGATCAGCCACTCCCTCATTGGAAAGCTACCAAAACACAAAAGATGATAAATACGGTCTGGTAAACCTTCATGAGCGATACCGCGGCATCGAATTGCCTTCTTTTCAGATGGCCCATCTACTCCATGAAAAACAAGCGAAAACCATGGTTTCGCATTTCAGCTCCCTTTTACTTCAAGAAATAACCAACACCTTAGCCAAGAAAGAACAAGTTATTCTGTTTCAGAATAGACGCGGATATACCCCTTATTGGACCTGTGAAGTATGCAGTTGGATACCAAAATGTCAACAATGCGATGTTTCGCTTACCTACCATTTAAGCGCAAATTTGCTTAAATGCCATTACTGTGGATTTTCAACTTCACCCATGGGGAGCTGTGGTGCTTGCGGCAGTAATAAAATCAAAATGCAGGGATTTGGTACGGAGAAAATCGAAGACGAATTGCAACCCTTGTTCCCCGAAGCGCGCATCGAACGCATGGATTTAGACACAACACGTTCGAAGAGCAAATATGCTGAAATACTCCAATCGTTTGAAGACCGGAAGATCGATATTTTGGTAGGAACTCAAATGCTCGCCAAAGGGCTCGATTTCGACCACGTAGGTCTTGTTGGAATCTTAGATGCCGAACAGCTCTTAAACGCTCCCAATTTCAGGGCCTATGAACGAGGATTTCAATTGATGACCCAAGTTTCAGGGCGTGCTGGACGGAAACACAACCAAGGAAAAGTTGTGATACAGACTCGTAATCCAGACCACTGGATATTACAACTGGTGATTGAAAACGCGACCCTTTCCTTCATAGAACAAGAGCTCACGGAACGAGCGAATTTTCATTACCCTCCGTTTTCAAAGCTTATTTATCTTAACCTGAAACACGAGGATGAAGCCCTGTTAGTTCGAGCTTCTCAGGACTTGGCTAATGCCTTGAAAAAAACGCTGAGTGAACGGGTGCTTGGCCCCGATTTTCCATTAATCAAAAGGATACAAGGGAAATATCAGCAGGAAATAAAAATTAAATACGAAAAATCTTTATCGGATAAAAAAATTAAGGAGCACCTGTTGACGCTCCTTAATCAATTTTACGAAAATACTCGGTATAAAAAAATCAAAATCAGTATAGACGTAGATCCATATTAACCAAGATAACTTTTTAATGCTTTGTTTTTCGAAGTATGTTTTAATCGACGAATCGCTTTCTCTTTAATTTGACGAACGCGTTCACGGGTCAAGTCGAATTTGTCGCCAATTTCTTCTAACGACATGGCGGGCTTTCCGTCCAACCCATAAAACATACAAATAACTTCGCTCTCTCGTGGTGTAAGGGTCAACAAGGAGTGTTTTATGTCCGTTCGAAGCGATTCCATCGTTAGGTTCGTTTCTGGTGTTATCATTCCCTCGCCGCTCATGACATCGTACATGTTAGAAGACGATTCATCCCCTTCAACGAGTGGTGCATCCATCGAAACGTGACGGCCATTCTGGGCCAAAGATTGCTTGACTTCGTCCATGCTGCAGTTTAAGAACTCTGCCAATTCTTCTGCTGAAGGTGGACGTTCATATTTTTGCTCTAGTTCGGAAAAAGCGCGGTTAATTTTATTGATATTTCCGATTTTATTCAACGGCAATCGTACAATTCTCGCTTGCTCGGCTAAGGCTTGTAAAATGGATTGACGAATCCACCAAACGGCATAAGAAATGAACTTAAATCCTCGGGTTTCATCAAAACGTTCCGCGGCTTTTATCAATCCCAAATTTCCTTCGTTAATTAGATCCGGAAGAGCTAGGCCTTGATTTTGGTATTGTTTCGAAACGGAAACGACAAAACGTAAATTTGCCTTGGTTAAACGTTCCAATGCGGCCCTATCCCCTTCCCTGATTTTTCTCGCGAGTTCTACCTCTTCATCTGCGGTGATTAACTCCACTCTACCAATTTCTTGTAGGTACTTATCCAAAGATGCTGTCTCCCGATTCGTTACCTGCTTTGCAATTTTCAGCTGCCTCATAGTTTAATTTTAATGAATTGTGTCCACCTTTAACGCACAAACCTCAAAAAGGTTAGCCTTTCTAAAGGAAAAAAATGAAAAAAAATGAAAAATACCTTATTGAGTATACCCTAAACTATGCCGTACCCTCGACAATACACCATGTGCGACGTGCTTCGCTTTGTTGGCTCCAGTCATTAGAATTTGTTCTACTTCTGCCGTATGACTCATGTAATAGGAATACATGGCACGTTCCTTCTGAAATTTATGCAATATCAATTCAAACAAAGCCTGTTTCGCATGACCATAACCGTACCCTCCTGAGAGATAATTCTGTCGCATTTGTTGGGCCTCTTTTTCCTCGGCAAGAAGGGAGTACAATTTAAAAACATTGCAGGTATCGGGATTTTTGGGGTCTTCAAGCGGTGTGCTATCCGAGGCAATACCCATTATCCGTTTGCGTAATGCCTTTTCCTCTTCAAAAACATCAATCGTGTTGTTGCGCGACTTACTCATTTTCATGCCATCGGTTCCTGGTATGAGCATCACGGTTTCATCTATTTTATCTTCGGGTAACACAAAGACCTCCCCCATTTTGGCATTGAACCTTGAGGCAACATCCCGGGTAAACTCCAAATGCTGAAGTTGGTCTTTTCCTACAGGAACACATTCCGCATCATACAACAAAATATCTGCCGCCATAAGCATTGGATAAGTAAAAAGCCCACCATTGACATCCTCTAAACGATCTGCCTTATCCTTAAAACTATGGGCTAAGGTCAAGCGTTGGTAAGGAAAAAAGGACAACAGGTACCACATAAGTTCGCCAACTTGAGGCACATCACTCTGACGATAAAAGACCGATTTTTCAGGATCAAGACCGAAGGCGAGCCATGTAGCCGCGGTAGAATACGTATTATTTCGTAGCAATTCAGCATCCTTGATTTGAGTCAAAGCATGCAAATCCGCAATGAAGTAGAAGGAATCGTTGGTTGATGCTTTTGACAATTCAATTGCAGGGATAATAGCACCTAAAATATTTCCCAAATGAGGTGTGCCCGTGCTTTGAATGCCAGTTAATATTCGAGGCATAATGTAAGGTTAGACAAAAATAACAATCTTCGCACAAAGAAGCCCCGGGAATTGCTTAATTTTGAGAATGCGTTATTTCTTGGGATCGCTTTCTCTATTATGGAAGGTCTATATTGCCCTTGTCTTCTTTTTTTGGGCGATTGTGTTGTTTCCTTTTTTCATTAGCATCGTTTCATTCAAGAAAACTAAAAAATACAGCTTCAAAATTTTCGTTTTTTGGAGTTATGCTTTCCGCATTTGTTGTTTGTACCCTATGCGTAAAATCCTGCACGCACCGCTGCCTGAAGGACCTTATATAATAGTTGCCAACCATACATCTTACTTGGACATTTTCTTCATGTATTCTATTTTACCCCAATATCCTTTCATGTTCATGGGTAAAAGTGAAATCTTGAGCTATCCGATTGTTAGGACCTACTTTAAAAACATGAACGTACCTGTTGACCGATCGAATAAATCAAGATCAACCCGTGCATTCATGGGTGCATTAAAGGCCTACCGAGATGGTTACGCATTAGCCATTTTCCCGGAGGCTACTTTTCCAACAGAAAATCTACCGCAAATGCTTCCCTTTAAGGCTGGAGCCTTTAAATTAGCGAAACAACTCGATGCACCCATTCTCCCATTAACCTTTACCAATAATTATCTACTGTTTTCCGAGCCTACCATTTGGCTGGGCCCTGCCCGTCCAGGATTGGCCGTTGTTCATATCCATCCCGTGATTTCGATTGAAGAAGTTAAGGCATTAACGGAAGAAGAGCTCCTCGAAAAGTGTTACTCTACGATCGCAGGTCCTTTAAAGTAAAGGGCATCTTGGTTGCCAAAACTTTCGTATTTTTGACCTATGAATTTTGACGACCAGCTCATCGACCACCTAAGCCACTTGTCCCGGTTAAAATTTGAAGGAGAGGAACGTGAAAATCTTAAAAAAGATTTGGGAAAAATTGTTGAGTTCATGGATCAACTGAATGCACTTAATACCGACGATGTTGAGCCGTTAATTTTCATGAGTGAGGAAATCAATTTCCTAAGAAATGACGAAGTTCATATGGAAATCAGTAAAGAAGAAGCGTTAAAAAATGCCCCAAAGAAGGACAGCGACTATTTTCGCGTAGGAAAAGTTAAAGGGAAGCACAACGCCTAAATTCAGCACAGATAACTCGATTTTTCCACTAAAATACAGCGGTTATTTTCTTGTTTCAAATAACCAAGGTCATAGCAAAAGACATAAACATCGCCTTTTTTTGTTTCATAGACGCCTGTATGGTAGTTGACGTTAAACCCGTTTTCAATTAAAGCATTCAATGGTTGAGATTTTAGATTCTTCTCCATTAACTCGGCAAGTATTCTGCGGTTCTTTCGGAGAATTCTGTTAATTTTCCGAACTACCGCATTGCAGTCTTCATTCAACCGATTATTGTAGGCATTACGGCAATAATCAGAGCAGAATTTTTGATCTTTTCTTCCGCGCAGCGTCTCTGAACATTCTAAGCACTTTCGATGGGTCATGGCAGGTAGGTTAGATAGCGTGAAACTGATAAGGTAAATCCTTCATCGGTGTACAATACGTTTCAAACTATATAAAATTGTCTAACGCATGAACATTGGATGCTGCGTAATGCTAGGAAATAGAAAAGCAATCACCGTCCTTCACCGCGGTGGTATTCTTAAATACGTTCTTTGCTTCTTCTTCGAGCTCCGATATATTGTTGTACCTCGATGAATAGTGTCCAATCAACAAATGGTTCACAGCAGCATTCAGCGCCTGTAAACCTGCATCTTCCGCCGTAGAATGAAACGTCTCATTAGCCCTTTTTTTAAGGTCCCTGAGAAAAGTAGCTTCATGGTATAAGGTGGTGGTTCCTTCTAAATACGAGGTTAAGGCTTTGAAAGGCATTGTATCAGAACAATAGGAATAGGCCCGTACTTGGGGTTTGGGAAGCGCGAAATCTTCAAATCTCATCCAGGTTCCATCCATCCGTTGAAAGTCGCATCCTTCAGCCAGTAATTTTCGGTGCTCATTCGATACCGCGTGAAGTTCTAACTTACGTTTGTCTAAAGGAAATCGCTGGTGCTTTTCTTCAATTTGAAAACCAAATGTTTTAATTCTATGGCGTAATGGAAATGCAAATATTTTCAAGCCTGGATCTTCAAAAATTAGGTGTTTTTCTTCTTTTTCAATCGCGTGAAAGGTAAAGGGAAAATCCAATCGAGTTTGGCTGGCATTGAAAATAACTTGCAAAATATTTTGTAATTCGGGCGGGCCAAAAATTTCTATTCCGGAGGTCCTTCCGAGCAAGCTCATCGTTCCGAGAAGTCCAAAAAGTCCGTAGAAGTGGTCCCCATGTAAATGAGAAATTAAAATGGTGTTGATACGCTGTATGGATAAATTATATTTTCGGAGTTGTAATTGAGTACCTTCCCCACAATCAATGAGAATGTTGCGATTATTGCAGGTGACAAGCTGCCCAGAACATGAGCGTTCCAAACTTGGAACAGCGGCAGAACTCCCTAAAATATGAACGGAAAAATTATTCAAAATCCTTTAACGCCTCGTCCATCGTTGAATAAATATTCAATACGGAGGATAGTTGCGCAATCTCAATCATTTTTTGCACCATGGGTTGAATGTTGCTAATACCAAAAATTCCATTAGTGTCTTTGCACAAACGATTACCCACGAGGATTGCACTTAATCCTGAAGAATCACAAAATTTCGTTTTATCGAGATTTAACACCATTTTATTGAGGCCTTTCTTATATTCAAATGTAAGAATACCTTTAAGCTCCGGTGCTGATTGGGTATCCAATCTCTCCACAAGAACATGCACCAATAACACATTATTTTGGACCTCTATTTTGAAATTCATGGTTGGAATTTTACCAAATATACCAAAATTAGCGTTCAATACCGGAGGCAAGTAAATAAATTACTGCCATTCGAACGGCGACACCGTTTTCTACTTGATTTAAGATAATGCTGTTATTGCTTTCAGCAACTTCAGAGGTAATTTCAACCCCTCTATTGATAGGGCCTGGATGCATTACTATAATTTCTTTTTCCAAGGAATCTAATACCGTTTTGTTCAATCCAAAATTCAAGGAGTAATCGCGCAAACTTGGGAAATACTCCACTTCTTGACGTTCCAATTGAATTCGTAACATATTGGCTACATCGCACCACAACAAAGCTTCTCTTAAATTGTGCGACACCTTTACCTTCAACAATTCAATATGCTTAGGTATTAAGGTCGAAGGGCCGCAGACCATTACTTCTGCACCCAATTTTTGCAAGCAAAAAATATTTGATAAGGCAACCCTGGAATGCAATATATCACCTATAATAGCAATTTTTTTACCTTCCAAAGAACCTAATTTTTCTCGAATGGAGTAAGCATCTAAGAGCGCTTGCGTTGGGTGTTCATGGGTTCCATCTCCTGCATTAATTATCGCAGCGTTGGTATGTTTGGATAAAAATAACGACGCACCCGGTGAAGCATGACGAAGTACTACCATATCAACTTTCATCGCAAGAATATTGTTCACGGTATCGATCAAGGTTTCACCTTTCTTAACCGAACTATTAGAAGCCGAAAAATTTACGACATCAGCCGACAATCGTTTTGCGGCCAATTCGAAAGAAAGCCTCGTCCTTGTCGAATTTTCAAAAAACACATTGGCTAAAGTAATATCCCTAAGAGAGGGGACTTTTTTAATAGGACGGTTAATCACCTCCTTGAAAGCATCCGCTGTTTTAAAAATTGTTTCGATATCGAGTACCGAAAGATCGCGAATACCCAATAAATGCCGTACACTCAAATTATTCATTAGAATGTTTTAAATATAATTCCACCTTATCCTCTCCATCGATATTTTTCCAGCTAACCTTTACCCGTTCATGGTTCAAGGTATCAACGGATTTACCAATGTAATCCGCTTGAATAGGAAGGTCTCGTTTGAACCTTCGATCAATCAACACCAATAATTGCACTTGACTCGGTCGCCCGAAAGATAGGAGTGCGTCCAAACCTGAACGAATCGTTCTTCCAGTGTAAAGAACGTCGTCTACCAAGATTACCTTCTTATTTTCAATGCTGAAATCAATGTTTGTGACACTTGGAATTAAAGGGATTTCTCTTCGGCGAAAATCATCTCGATGAAACGTAATATCTAAATTACCGCACAATGGAGGGGAAGGTAAAATTTCTTTTAATTTATCCAGCATACGAGCCACTAAATGAATTCCCCGTGGTTGTAATCCGATGAGAACCGAGTTGGAAAAATCAGCATGTTGTTCGAGTAATTCATGACACAACCGCGTTACGGTTAAATCAAATTGTTGAGGATCTAGGATGACCTGTTGCTCCATGCTCAACAAAGATAGTTAAAAATTGGGTCAACTGCGTTTCTGAAGCAATATGGTTGCGTAGGCTTTTATAGCTTTTCCTTCGCCAAACGAATCAACGGTCTCATGTGTCGTGGCTTTAATCGAAACACAGTCTTCACCAACCTGCAAAATTTGGGCTATTACCGCTTGCATTTGAGGTATAAAAGGATTGAGTTTGGGGTGTTCCAAAATCACGGTAGAATCTAAATTCATCACATTGAATCCTCGCTGAGCCACCATCTCATACGTTTTCAAGAGTAAAATTTTTGAATCAATACCTTTGTAAGCGGGATCCTTATCAGAAAAGTGGTATCCGATGTCACGTAAGTTAAGAGCCCCTAACAAGGCGTCACAAATGGCATGTAAAAGAACATCGGCATCGGAATGACCAAGCGCCCCAACTTGAGAAGGCACGGTTATTCCGCCAACAATCAAAGGTCGTCCTTCCGTCAAACGATGTACATCAACGCCGAATCCGATACGTAATTGCATGTACAATTATTCAGTGGTTTTCACGGGTTTATCGCCCAAATACAAACGCAAGGTAAAACGCAAGGTGTTTGCAAGGGGATTATTTCGACCGTTTAACGAAGCTAAATAGGAAAAGTCGATTCCAAACATTTTATATTTTAAACTTGCCCCTAGATTCAAATACTGTCTGTTTCCTTTGTTTTTATTTTCATAAAATACTCCGGAACGAATTGCGAAGGTTTCATTATACCACCACTCTACTCCCCCGGCAATGTTAATTTCCGCCAATTCCTCTTTGAACCGCGATCCTTTAACAACTTCATAGGTGCCATCTGCATTTTGGATGTAGTCCCCGTTTTCATCCTTGGCTACCACCCCAGGGGCATCGTAGAATGATTGCAACATCCCGTTAATCACCCCAACATCGTTACTGCGCCCTGAAAGCATGACTACTTGACCGTTAATATTATCATAGAATGCAGGGGTTGGAACGAGTAAACGTTGAATGTCCAAAGAATAAGTTACGGTGTTATATCCGTCGTATTTCGCCTGGAAAGCATTACCAATTTTTAGGTTCATGGGAATGAAATCTCGCTTAGCTAATACAGAATATGCCACTTTATTTCCGATGTTGTTTATCGTAGTTGCGAAAGTATAGGTGCCTTTAGTTTTACCTAATTTAACTTTGTCATTGAAATACGTAAACGATAAATCAGCTGCCCCCACCATTCCAGGCTTGGTCATAACGCCAGCGACAGTCAATCCTCCTGTCAAATTGGAATACGCAAATTTTCCATTAACTCCAACGCTGAACTTTTCGGACAATTTAAACGCGTATCCACCCGTCAACTCGAATTCATTGGGCTTATCATCACGTAACACATTTCCTGATGCGTCGGTAAACGTTATTTCACCTAAGCTAAAATAACGAAGAGCACCCGCGATTGAATGCTTTTTATTGAACCTAAAATATCCAGACAAATACGAAAGATGCATATCGTTCGTTAATTGCCGCAACCATGGCGTGTAGGAAAGGCTCAATTCGCTGTTTGATTCAGCAAAACTCAAGGCCGATGTATTCCAATAAACAGATGTTGCACTTGGGCTCAAAGCGGTTCCCGCTTCTCCCATACCACCTGCCCGAGAGTCTGGCGTGATAGCCATGAAGGGTAAAGCCGTTGTTATAGTATTTAACTGCAGACTATTTTGATTAGTACTACCGGTGTTCTGAGCATACATTGCACCAATTAAATAAGTCGAAAACAATAACGCGATGAAAATTCTCATATTTAGTAATCAAAGGTGCTAATATACGCAAATCAAAAGGGATTATTGTAAATTAATTCAAGATAACTAATTTTTGTGTTTCCTCTGCTTTTTTACCCTCGTCGTTTTGGTAAAGGACTCGATAGACATATACACCGTTTGCCAACGTATCCCCAAAATCGTCTTTACCGTCCCAAAAAATTCCTCGGATGGTAAAACCAGTGGTAATCGCCTTTTCTTGGAGGGTTTTAACCAACCTTCCACTGATCGTGTAAATTTGTATCTGCACGTCCAAAGAACTGCATGATTGATTATGCTCTAGCATAAATTGCGTTGACTTTGAAAAAGGGTTAGGGTAATTAAATAATCGCTGTATTTTCGGTTCTTCTTTTTGTCGAACGGTAAAAGTCAGGGTAGTTTCTGAGGAATTGTTATTCACATCCCATGCTTTGATGGTTAAATTATGTACGCCTGGATTTAATTCCGAGAACAAATATTTAAGCCTTCCTTTTTGATACGTATCCAATTCAGCTACATAATAATCGTTCAACACTATTGGCTCTGAAGAGTTTTCATCCAAAATCACTGTTAAATCATGACCAATTCCGTTCCCAACGGTGTTAATTCCGCTTTCGTCAAAAAACGTACAAAAAAGTACGGGGGTTGCATCGGTAAGACCGCCATCGACGAACTGATCATCGTTCAAGTAAGCTGAAATTTCTGGACCTATGGAATCATACGATGCGTTTGGATTGATACCTCCGATTAAAAAACTCGTATCAACTCCCATTGCATCGATGTTCGACGAATACGCATAATAGCTCAGTTTTCCACGACCAAAGGCCAAAGCGATATCCTTAGGAATAATAAAACTGAATTCAAACGCACCTTGGGTAACCGTGGCTTTTCCACGGTACAAAATGTTGCGTTGCTCTTCATACGATATCACAGGAGAGCCCGGGTCTTGACCTAAGGTTTGTTCTTGTTTAACCTTGTCGAACATGGTAGGAACAATAATTCCATTGAACTGAGTGGCCACAGCACCCGAATTATCCGTAATATGGCCTTTGACGGTTACTTTGCTCAAAGCTTTCAAGGTATCCATAAAGGCAATATTCATACCATTAATACTGTCAGTAACCACGTTCCAATGAGGCAGCGCTAAACGCAATGCTGGGTCACCAATTAAGGTAAAACTGCGTTTGTTATCCGAAGAAATCGCAGAATTTTTTGTCAGTTTCGCGATGTCGCCAAATCGCTTTGGTAATCCGTTCAAGTCGCGTTCGAAAGCTTGGTTAAAAAAAGCGAGTCCAACGCTCGTATTAACACCAAAAAAAACAGACCTTGTGGTCGTCATTAACGCAATCGCTCCTCCCTTAGGATTTAATGAAACCCATTCGCCCGCCGAAACCCTTGAAGGGTCATCGTATTTGGTGAATTCACACGTTGCTGAAACGAATAATGTAAGGGCATTGATGTTTTGCCAGGCCTGGATTTGTGGTATTGTGACAATACGCTCCTCTGCGAGCCCCACTTCGCCTCCGTGGCCAACATAATTCGTTACTAAAGCACCACGCGTTATACGATCGTTAATGGCATTGAAAACATCAGGATAACGCTGACCACCCGCAGAAACTTGTTGAGGATAACTATCGCAGTAAAGCTTATTTACATTCAATTCTCGATGGTTATCTTTTAGAATTTTATATTGGGGCTCGGTGTCATTCTTGATAAAATACCCGTTCTCTTCATCGTCGGCAATTTGAACAATTTTGGTTCTCCAGTCACCAAATGTGCTATTGGAATTATCATCCAAACAACAATTTGCATTATTTCCCGAAAATAAGGAAGAACCATTCAACATGTAATGTTCAATTTTATCCACTTGCTCCTTGGCTTGAGCAGCGGTGCTTACTAAAATCCTTCCCACACCAATATCGAGCAAATCACCATCGTTTAATGCCTCGTTGTCGTCCAACATCCCGAAGTAATCATCCGTCACGAGTGCCGAGATATGGTTTTCACTGTTGTCCACTTGATAAGTCAAAATGAAATTATTATTGTTAGCAACACGATCTTTGGGGTCATAGGTACCATCCCCAAAAAGACATAAATATTGAATCATTTTACTGCCATTCTGCAAGGAACGGTCGTGGAACATTTTAGCCAATTTACGGATGGCCGTTGGGTCGGGAGCACCTGAGCTGAACTCGTTAAATACTTGAAAAACATCCACAACTGCAACCTCTAATCCCTGGGCTCGATGAAGATTCGCCAAGCGCTCTGCTTGTACCGTGAAATTCGGGTGAGAAACTATTAAATAATCAATCTGAGGAAGTCCATGTAAATTCTGATTTGATACAGCCCCGATTGGCGTTGGTGTTAGATACGAACTGCCATTGCATGCCACAAATTCACGGTACACTTTGGTACACCAAAAATCGAAAGTACTACCTACCAATGAACCTTTGATTCTCTTGGGATTGTATTTATCAGAAATATCCCAAAGGAATCCTGATGATGGAAAAGCGCTTATGGAATACTTCACCACTTGCGTGCTGTCCGTTTGGGTTAAATTACGAAACCCAAATTGCCCTCCGAGGAAGCTTAAATTTCTTCTGCCGTTCAAAAGAATGCGATCCAGATACGTCAATGTAGAAGGACTATTACGAACCACATCAATTTGCAAGGGAATATTCGAATTCGGGTTATTCCATGAAAAATTCACCACGGAACGATTGTAATCATAGGGTGCAACCGGAAGCGTTGTTTGAAATAATTGGGCACCCCCGACACTGAATTTCTGAGCAGTTCCTGAGCCTGTAAGCGCATTGGATGCCATAGAAACCCTAAATTTCATAGGGCTTGTCACATCCACCGACGGAATTGCGAAATTAAAGGTTCTGGTAAGTTCAATATCGAATAACTCGCCATACCATCGTTTGCCCCCACCCACCAAAGAAATTAAATCATTTTCGTAAACTTCGCGATAATCGTAACTTGTAAATTGTGATTGTTCAAGACCGGTGGACCAATCCACCTCCAGAATCGGTTGGGGAGTAGCAAGATCTTTTGAAATCAACAAGAAATAATAGGATTTATCGGAATAAGGATTCCTGCGCTGCTCAAATTCGGTACTACCGTTTGCATACCATTTGTGGGGTCCGAAACCGTAAAACAAGACATAGTCCCCATCATCGAAAATGCCGTCTGCACCGCCAACCACTTGAACTGAGTTTTGGGCTAAATCATCGGTGTATGGCGTAGCATTTAATTCCGGTAAACTTCCTTCTCCATTTCCAAAAACATGGATATGGTTCGGATTGAGGCCTTGGGTACTTATTCCTAATGCATTCAATAAGGATTTGTCAATCTTGTATATTCCATCGGTTGCAATGGCAATTTTATACCAATTTCCTTGATCCAGAACCGAGGTGGCAGCAAAATCTTTGGTAATTGGCTTAGGAGGAAGATGCATTAGGTTTACTTGAAAAGATAAAACCTTATGCAACAAACCGTCTTTAAAAAAATAAGGATTACAAACAATGCTCAATCGCGGATTCTTGTCTTCGCGGGTAACTATTGCGCTGATATCTGGCTGATTTGAAGGGTGGTGACCAATGGATTCGAAATACGATTCGATCGATGCATTTACTGGCTCCCAAGAAGTTATTTGAATGGCCGATGTATAATTAACCGATTTGAGGTTTTCGACTCGCGAAAATTGTGGAATTCCTGTGGCGGGAATGATGTTGGCTATGGTGGGTACCTGGTAAACTATTCCTTCCCTTGAAATTGGCTGATCAGATGTCCAAGGAATGGTGTAATCAAACTGCTGCGCATGAACAACAAACCCGTGAACGATTAAACTGGATAATACTAAGGCAAATACTCGAAAAGAAAAAGGTGCCATTAATTACAAAGGTAAGCGAAACGATAAAAACAATGGTTCATTTTATTTATTTGAAAATATTTTAGATATTTGTAACCAAGTTAACTTAAATCCGTAGAGGCGCATTGTGAAAAAATTGTGTTTCATTGCTCACTATATAACAACAAAGGCACTTGCTGTGTTGTTCGTTGTCGTTTACAGCACGGGGGTGTTTGCACAGGATCCTACTTTCACACAATTTTACTCTAACCCTATATATTTAAATCCAGCGCTGACCGGTGCGACAGGATGTTCGCGTTTTTCGTTCAATTACCGCAATGAGTGGCCTCAACTAACTGGTAATTATGTTACCTATTCAGCTGCATACGATAGCTATGTGAAAGATATTAAGGGCGGACTTGGTTTTCTCGCCATGTACGATCAACAAGCGGAAGGAACCATTTCGACTACGATGATTGGCGGTATTTACTCCTACAACCTTAAAATAAACCGAAAGTGGTCGTTCAACATGGGGGTCCGAGCAGCATACATTCAAAAATACTTGGACTGGGACAAACTTACCTTCGGGGATATGATCGATCCGAGAAGAGGATTCATTTATCAAACAGGTGATGTTCCACGCGGAGGTAAACGAGGTTTGTTTGATGCAAGCGCTGGAGCCGTCATCTTCGGAAAGTACTTTTATGGTGGAGTTGCTGCGCATCACATGAATCAGCCCGATGAATCGATGATTCTTGGTACCAGTAAACTTCCGATGCGAATTACCATTCATGCTGGAGGAACTGTTCCCATTGGTAGAAGGGGAAGGTACACGGATGGTACCACCATTAAACCCGCCTTCATCTACCAAATTCAAAACGGTTTTCAGGAATTGAATATTGGTGGTTATTTAAATTATGAGCGCTTAAATATTGGGGTGTGGTATCGAAATAAAGACGCCATGGTCTTTATTATTGGTTTGAAGGCGGACAAATTCAGAGTCGGATACAGTTACGACCTTACCGTTTCTCGATTGGGTAATGGTTTGACGGGTGGTTCGCACGAAGTATCTTTTCAGACGGACATTAAGTGCAGAAGAAAACCTAAGAATTTTAGAAAAATTTCATGTCCTTCCTTTTAAGTGTAACGAATGAATAAAACGGTATTTAAATTGAGCCTAAATAAAAAAAGTATGAAACGTTCAATGATTGCAAAGTTTGCCTTTATGACCCTCGCCTTGGCGGTTGCCACTGGTTGTCAGAAAGAAACTTCCACCTCTACTGGTTGGGATTACAACAACGTGCAAAACGGTGGTTTTGAAAAAGCGAATTTCGAAGAACAAAGAACCGGCCCTGGTCTTGTTATGATTGAAGGAGGAACCTTTACCATGGGAAGAACGGAAGAGGACGTCTTCGAAGACAACGACAACCGTCCTAACCGTTTTACGGTCTCCTCGTTTTACATGGACAGAACGGAGGTCACCAATTTCCATTGGTTGGAATACGTGTACTGGATGAAGCGGGTGTACAACAAAACGTATCCTCACATTTATAAAAAATCGTTGCCAGACACCAACTGCTGGAGAGATCCTCTTTCCTACCGTGAGAAATTTGTGGAGTATTACTTCCGCTATCCTGCATACCGCGACTACC
>JBJTXE010000341.1:0-2086 GCA_046082075.1 Bacteroidota bacterium | reverse complement strand
ATAATAAATGGTTTTGTTGTCGTTAGCCCAAACCAAACCACCGCTTGTTTCGGTGAGTACGTCCTTGAGGTATTTCCCATTCGTTCTGAACCGGACTTCGTATTTGCGACGGCCTTTGTAATCCTCGCAAACCGCTAAAACCTGATTATTAGGTGAAGGCGACCAACTTGCAAGCTCATAAAATGTTTTTCCTTTTGCACGTTCGTTTTCGTCAAAAAACAAAACGGCCTTGCCGTCCATTTCGTAGCGGTAGATTTGCTGATAATCTAGACCTTCTACATTGCGAATCTGATAGCGATAACCGCTCAAGATGAAAGGAGCGCTGGTTTCATTTGGGTCAATGCGCTGTTCAAATTCATTGAGAAGTTCTGTAACCAATGGGTCTAATGCCTTAAAGTATGCTTTTGCATATGCGTTTTCGGCATTGAGGTAATCTAGAACTGGCGGGGAATCTCGCTCCCGCATCCAGTAATAGGGGTCATTGCGCTGATGGCCGTGTTTTTCTAAAATTTGATCTTTGCGCGGGGCAATTGGTTCTTGTGCAGTGAGTTGTTGTTGCACAAACAAGTGAAAACAAGTGATTAGGAACAGCTTTTTCATGGCAGGATTTATAGCAAAATTAGCGATATTCTTTCTTTAAAAAATTTCCTTTGAAAAGCGAACTACCCCCTCCTCACCCAAAAACCATAGCCCAACAACACCATCAGCCCAACCAAGCTCACCCACCCCAAGTAATCCCCGTATTGCACGTAGAACGTTTTACCCTGGAGCATTGGCACCTTGGTGGCAATTACCCCCATTTTTCCATAAGCCAACTCCTTTTGACATTGACCTTTCGGTGACCACACCGAACTGATGCCGGTATTCCCCGAACGCACCACATACTTGCGGGATTCAATGGCGCGCAACGCAGCAAATTGATTATGTTGCCGATGTCCTGGTGTCTTGCCCCACCATCCGTCGTTGGTGATGATGCACAACAGCTCAGCGCCCTTCCTGCATTGTTCGCCTACAAATGCCCCGTAGATGGACTCATAACAGATAATTGGAGCGTAGGCACCTTGTTCCGCACGGAAGATTCTGGGAGACCGCTCCGTTCCCAGGGATCCCGAAGTGCCGCCGTTGTCAATGGATAACTCTTCTAAAAAGGGCAGCCAACTCGAAAAAGGGATTTTTTCAACCCCTAACACCAATTTAGATTTATGAATGAAGTCCGTTTGTTCGCTGCTCAAAAAGGCAGCAGTATTGTAGGATTCGTAAAAGAACCCGTTGGGCAAGGACCTACAAGCCGATGATTGTTTCTTGGAAAATACCTGGAACGTTGATGCTCCAATCAACCACTGGGTTTCGCTCTCTCGAAGGGTTTTATTGAAGACCTCCGAGCTTTCGGTTTGACGGTAATTGTCTTCCACAAACGCTTCTTGAAGGGCCGTTTCCGGTCCAACGACCAAGGCCTTGGGCTGCAAGTAAGGTTGCGCAAGGGCCACGATTTGTCGTAACTGTGCGACAGGATCGGTGTTGAATTTTTCGGTATAGGGATCAATGTTCGGTTGCAAAAGTACTGTTGTTTGCCAACGAGGATTCGAAGGTTGCTCCCAGGTTGCTTGGATTCCTCTCGAGAGGAAGTAGGGTACAATTAACAGCCCGACAAAAGCCATGACATATCCATAGCGCTTTTGTTCCATGAACCGTATTCCGGTCCAGTTCGCTGCCATGACCCACAGGCTGCCGCCCAAGATGCCAGTAAACTCGTACCATTGAACCCACGAAGGTCGCAAGGAAAAGAAATTGCCCATGGTCAACCAAGGCCAGGAAAGTTCCCAATTAAGGTGCGCAAATTCGAAAACTACCCACGTAAGGCTTAATCCAGCGATGAACCATGGCGCTGTGAGCCTGCGAAAGGCAAGGAACCCAAGTCCCAAGGATCCTGCCATCAGCAGGGTGTTGCAAACAAAGGCCATTATTGCTCCTCCTGCCGTCGAGTTCCAAATCCACCAAGTGGTTCCTAGGTTGAATAAGAACAGCGAAAGGTAGGAATAAGCAAAAAAGCGGAGAGCCCCCCTTTTGGTGTTTTTTAAGCGCAAAG